>CANQTZ010000080.1 GCA_947626865.1 uncultured Clostridia bacterium | reverse complement strand
GCTACTGCAACATATAATGAAACAAAAATAGATACAGAAGGACCAACTACTGTAACAATATCAAAAGAAGAACAAACCACCGAGGGAGCAACAATAAAAGCAACTGCAACAGATGCACCAGAAAATACAAATAAAAAAAGCGGAAGTAGTGGAATAGCAAAATACTATTTTAGTAGTGATAATGGAGGTAGTTGGGTAACAGTAAATGGAGAAACAGGAGCAAGTTATGAATTTAAAGGTTTAACAGTAGGAACACATACATTTAAAGTAAAAGCAGAAGATAAAGCAGGAAATAGTAAAGAATTAGACCAAACTGTACAAATAGAAATCAAAAGTAATTATTTAGGATGTTATGTGGATTTAAATAATGATACAGAGCCAGACGGAATAATTTATGCAGATTTAGTAGAAAGTAAAAGTGGGACATGGAATAATGATGATTCATACGGTAAATATGCATATAATAAGGCAGAAGGAAAATTAAAAACTTATGTAATAGGAGACAAAAAATCATCTGCTAAATTTCATAATGAGACAAGAGAAGTACTATCATTAAAAAATGGAACAAGTGGAGCAGAGAGATTTTACGTAATGGCATTAGAAGATTTTAATGAAGGAAAAAAGTATACATGGTATCAAAATGCATATAACAAAGGATTACCTGAAGATAAAGCAGTAGATGAAACAGTAATAGATTTCGCAGAAGATAATGGAAAGACAAATACAGACTACTGGATAGGAATAAACAACAATTCTAGTTATCAGTCAAGTTATGGAACATTAATAGATACTGATATATGGAAAGTATTAAAGGGAGAGTTAAATAAAAATGGAAAAGACTGGTTTGTACCATCAAGAGCAGAGTGGTCAGCATTTGGAGATATGCTATATACAATTTTCAAGGTAAATAATAGTAATTATGATAGTTTTGATTTATCAGACTACTACTGGTCGTCTTCACAGTACGTCAAGAAAAATGCGTGGATCGCCTTCTTCGACAGTGGTTATATATACGACGACAAAGTCAATAGCTACTGTTATGTACGCTTGAGTACAACTTTCTAATTTTGTAATTATCTATAAAGAGGAAAATGTTATAGAAATATAATATTTTCCTCTTTTTGTGGAAAAATAATAAAATTTATGATAGAATATAAAAAGTTAAGAAAATGAAAGAAGGTAATAAAATGGCAACTAATAAATATGAAGATATGAATATTTTTGAAGTACTGGAAAGAATTAATAATCATACTATGTTATTACCAGATATTCAAAGAGAGTATGTGTGGAAACCAGAAGATGTAGAAAATTTATTTGAATCTATTGTGGATAATTATCCAGTTGGTTCTTGTATTTTTTGGAAAACTACCAAAAAGAATATTAATAAGCAAAAACCAAATTTGTATTATTTTATCAATAATTTTAAAGAAAGAGAAACTAAAAATGAAAAAGCACCAGAGGTAATTAATAAAGATGATAACTATTATATTGTCCTTGATGGACAACAAAGAATTACATCTATAAATATAGCATTAAGAGGAAGCATTAAAATAAAAAGAAAAGGAAAGGGATTTGCTTATAACAATCCAAATTCATGGAGAGAAAAAGAATTATATTTTAATTTGGATTATTATAACTTAAACGAAAAAGATGAAGAAAATCCACCTAAAAGATTTTGTTTTTTAACAGATGAAGAAGCCAATAGTGGAAACTATTATAAAATAAAGAACATTATAGGATATGACAAATTTAGCGATTTTGTAATATCAATAGATAATCTTAAAGGAACAAAATATTTTGATGATTTGATAATTTTATATCAAAGATTACAAAATGAAAATGGAAATGGTGTAATACACTATTATTGTATTAATGAAGAAAACTATGATAATGCATTAAATATATTTGTAAGAATAAATTCAACAGGAAAAAAATTGTCAAAAACAGATTTATTATTTTCTACACTAATTAATGGATGGCAAACTGGGAAAAAAGATGTAGAAGATACAATTCAAATAATGAATTGTAAAGGAGATGGCTTTAAATTTACAAAAGATTATATAATGAGAGCTTCACTAGTTCTTGTTGATAAAGATACAAGTTTAAAAATAACTTCTTTAACAAATGAGATTATTTTAAAGATACGTAATAATTGGAAAAAAATAAATTATACAATGGATAAATTATCTACTTTACTTAGTGATATAGGAATGTGTGATGAACGCTTAACATCATATAATGCAACAATACCAATAGCCTATTATATTTATAATGGTGGAAAAATAAAGGAAAAAGAAGCTAAAGAAGAAGTGAAAAAGTTTTTGGCTATTTCAATGACAAATGGATTATTTGGTGTTGCAAGTAATGATGCTCTAAATAAAACAAGACAGGCTTTGCAAAAAATTGATTGTTCAAAAGTAGAATTTAGTGTAAAATTATTTGAAGATTTAGTTTTAACAGGAAATAGAACATTTAAAGTTGATTTATCAAACATAGAGTATTGGCTTGATACATTTGAAAAAGGAAATAATACATATATATTACTTTCTTTATTATATCCTACTTTAAAATTAAGTAAAGATGAATATCATCAAGATCATTGCCATCCAGAGGTTGCATTTAAAAATAAATGTATTTTAAAGTTAAATTTAACTGAAGATAAACAAAAAGAATGGAAAAAAATGGGAAATCTTTTGCCAAATCTACAATTTCTTGAGGGAAAAGAAAATGAAAGTAAAAATAAAATACCATTGAAAAAATGGGTTGAAGAATTGGGAAATGATTTTAAATATCATCCAGAGGGGGTTTCATTAGAATTTAAAGATTTTGAAGATTTTTTTAAAAAAAGAAGAGAAAAAATGTTACAAGAACTTAAAATTGTATTTGGTGTGGATAAGTAATTTTAGAAAGGAGAATATCCAAATATGCCATCAGATGGAAAAATGTTGATAAATAACAAAGGAGCTAAAGATTAATGGAAAATAAGCAAAATCAAATAAATATTTTTATAAAAATAGGATTTATCATAGCAAGTCTATTTTTTGCTATGCCATCTATAATATATTTATTACAAAAAGGAACTGTTTTGCAATTTGGACCATATTTTCAATTTTTATATGAATTACCAGTAAGTAGAATGTCACAAACATTTTTATATTTAGTGATATTAGCTATTTTATCAATATTATACTTTGTGATAATAAAAAGAAGAGAAAACATATTCCAAAATAATAAAAAAATGTTTATATTTATTATACTAATTGCAATTATATTTACCTTTGTATTACCATTTGCTTCATCAGATATATTTTATTATTTAGGAATTGGAAGATTAGATAGTACCTATCATCAAAATCCATACTATACAACAATAAAAGAATTTGTGGACCAAGGAGAAAATACAAAATATCTACAAACAGATACTGTACTTGAACAGGGATATATAAATGATTGGTCAGGCACAACTGTAGTATATGGAGCTGTATGGACTTTAATTTGTAAAATAATTGCAACATTTTCTTTTGGTAATATAAATGTAGGGTTATTCCTTTTTAAACTAGTAAATGTTATAATACATATAACAAATTGTATTTTGATTTATAAAATAACTAATAAAAAAATTTTTGTTTTACTATATGGGCTAAATCCATTAATTTTAATAGAAGGAATAGCAGAAGTGCATAATGATATATTTGTAGTATTATTTATATTAACAGCAATGTATTTTTTAGTAAAAAGAAAAAATTTAAAAGTAGCAGTAGTATTTTTAGCATTAGCAACAGCAATAAAATATTTTGCAATTCTATTGTTACCATTTATGATATTATATTATTTTAGACAAGAAAAACCAATGCAAAGATTTATTAGATGTATACAATATGGAGGACTATTTTTACTTGTTTTTGTAATACCATATTTGCTGTATATACAAGATATGCAAGTATTTGACGGACTATCAACTCAGCAAGAAAAGATAGCAAAAAGCTTTTATGTTATTATTACACAGTATTTTCAAGATCCAGCAATATCGGTTGATACTGTAAAAAATTTCTTATTAGGTATTTTTGTTATAATTTATTTTTTTACTTGTATTATATTGTTAAATAAAAAAACGATATGTTTACATCATGAAATGAAAAAGGCAAACTATTTTATTATGGCATTTTTATTTTTATTGATTACCAATTTTCAAATTTGGTATATTATGTGGTTATTTCCACTTTTAATGTGGCAAAAAGCAGAGGATATTAAACTAATTGTACAAATATCATTAATTGCCGAATTTGCTAATAGTGTTTTTTTAACTTATGGAGAAGATTGGCAAAACGGAATACCATTTGCATTTTTAATGGTTACAGGAGTGTTAGTTATGGTATTATATAATACAAGAACAAAAAAAGGAGGGAGACACTGTGGAAAAATTAGTATTAGTTGATGGAAATAGCATTATGAATCGAGCGTTTTATGGGATTATGGGAAGTAAAATGCTAATGACAAAAGATGGAACATATACAAATGCGGTTTATGGTTTTTTAGCTATTTTATTTAAATTATTAGAAGACTTAAAGCCAGAATATTTGGTAGTTGCATTTGATTTAAAAGCACCAACAGCAAGGCATAAGTTATATGAGGGATATAAGGCAAACCGAAAGGGTATGCCAGACGAACTTGCTAAACAAATGCCAATTATAAAAGAAATTCTAAGGGCTATGAACATAGATATTGTAGAAATGGAAGGTTATGAAGCAGATGATGTGCTTCGGAACGCTATCATGTTACGGAGAAAGTAAAGGATTAGATGTAACAATACTTTCAGGAGATAGAGATACCTTTCAACTAGCAACTGATAAAGTAACAATTCGTATTCCTCGCACCAAAGGTGGAAAAACAGAAACTGATGAATATAATAGGCAAAAAATAATAGAAACATATTCTTTAGAGCCAAAACAATTAATTGATGTAAAAGGTTTACAAGGAGATACTTCTGATAATATTCCAGGCGTTCCAGGAGTGGGAGAAAAAACAGCCTTATCCTTAATTCAAAAATTCGGTTCTATTGAAAATTTATATGAAATGTTAGAAAAAGGAGAGGCAGACTTAAAAGGAAAGCAAAAAGAAAAGATTGAAAATAATAAAGAATTAGCTTTTTTATCAAAAACATTAGGAACTATCAATTTAGAAGTACCAATTGAAGATACCTTAGAGAATTTTAAGGTAGAAGAATGGGACAAGCAAAAAGTATTAGAACTTTTTGAAAAACTAAGATTTAACCGTTATATAGAAAGATTTTCTTTACGCTCAGGAACTCCAAATACAGAAGCAAAAAATGAAGAAGATTTATATAAAATAGTAGATAAAACAAAAGAAGAAGTCATACAATTAATAAAAGACCAAAAACAGATGATTTTTTGTTTAACAACAAAGGAAGATGCTAATGCAGAAAAGATTATAAAAGAAAAAATTATAGGCTTTACTGTTTTTGATGAAAAAAGTAATGAAACTGTTTATTGTAGCATAAAAGCAGAAGAATATTTACAAGAATGGAAAAGTGTTTTAGAAAGTCAAGAGATTAAAAAGATAGGCTATAATTTGACAAAAACATATATTTTGTTAAAACAAGTAGGAATTAGTTTGCAAGGAATGGAATATGATATTGCTATTGCAAGTTATATTTTAAATCCGTCTAATAAACTAACTATAGAAAATCTAATTGAAGACTATTTAAATATTAATGTTCATGAATTAATAGGAAAAGAAAAAGAAATGCAACAGATGACTTTATTTGAAGCACAAAATGAGCAAGAGGAAAAGGAAAAATATGCTTTGTATAGTTATGCAATTGGAAAAATAAAGGAAATAACATTAAAGCAATTGGAAGAGATAGGAGCAATAAAATTATTTTATGAAATAGATATGCCAACAGTAGAAGTATTGTCTGATATGCAATGGAATGGTATGTATGTAGATGAAGAAGAGTTGAAGCAATTTGGTAAAGAACTAACAGAAAAATTAGAAAGTTTAACTAAGCTTATTTATGAGATAGCAGGAGAAGAGTTCAACATCAATTCGACTAAACAATTAGGAGAAATTCTTTTTGAAAAATTGAAATTACCAGTAAAAAAGAAAACAAAAAGTGGTTATTCAACAGATGTAGACGTTTTAGAAAGACTAAAAAAAGAACATCCAATTATACAACCAATCTTAGATTATAGGCAATTAACAAAATTAAATTCAACTTATATAGAAGGACTAAAAAATTATATTAATCCTAAAACAAAAAGGATTCATTCCTTTTTCCATCAAACCATAACAGCAACAGGAAGAATTAGCTCAACAGAGCCTAATTTACAGAACATACCAACAAGATTTGAACTAGGCAAAAGAGTAAGAAAAGTATTCAAACCAGAAGCAGGAAAAGTATATTTGGATGCCGATTATTCCCAAATTGAATTAAGAGTATTAGCACATATTTCAGAAGATGAACACATGATACAAGCATTTAAAGAAGGAAAAGATATTCATAAACAAGCAGCGTCTAAAGTATTCAAAACACCAATAGAAGAAGTAACCAAAGAACAACGAAGTGATGCAAAAGCAGTAAACTTTGGAATAGTATATGGAATTAGTGACTTCGGATTAGGTGAGCAATTACGGTATTTCTAGAAAAAAAGCAAAAGAGTATATCACTGAGTACTTAGAACAATATTCAGGAATCAAGGCATTTATGGAAAACATCACTCAGTATGCTACCGAAAAAGGATATGTAGAAACATTATTTGCCAGAAGAAGATATATACCAGAATTAAAATCTAATAATTATATGGTAAGACAGTTTGGTTCAAGAGCAGCGATGAACACACCAATACAAGGCACAGCAGCAGATATAATGAAAATAGCGATGATAAGAGTTTATAAAGAAATTAAAGAACGAGGTTTACAATCTAAAATTGTATTACAAGTACATGATGAAATGATGATAGAAGCACCAATAGAAGAAAAAGAAGAAATAAAAAATATTATGAAAGAATGCATGGAAACAGCAATTAATATGCAAGTGCCATTAATCGTGGATATATCAGAAGCTAACAACTGGTACGATTGTAAATAGTGTCGCGTTGGGTGTCGCATTGGGGACGTTTCTTTTCCGACATTTTTGTCGTATTGGGGACAGTGT
>CANQTZ010000079.1 GCA_947626865.1 uncultured Clostridia bacterium | reverse complement strand
ATAATTGGCAGTAAGAATTATTCAATAGCAATTTTTAAAGTACGATTGAAAAATAATAGCATAATTACTGTAAAGGCGTTTAACGAAGTAGCAGATAAATGTTATCAACAATTAATGAAAAATGATACAATAGCAATACAAGGAAATTTAAACAGTAAAATGGAGATTATAATTTGCGACTTTGACTCTTTTTAGTTTTCATAGTAAACTTATTTAGTTTCTCTTCTTTATTATAATTTATTTTATTATGGTAATGAAAGTTTTAATTTCACGGAATATCGTGAAATTAAAATTAATGAAATATTTACTATTTAAAGAAAGAGATTTTATATAAATAATTTAATTCTAAAAAAAATTCTAAAAAAATTTGCATTTTAGTAAAATATATGTTACAATATCAAAGTATCATTAAAGAGATAAACCGTAGGGAGGAAAATAAATGGAAATAGTAAAAGGAATATTAATTGTAATCTACTTTTTAGTAGCTGTTGCCATAATCATTTTAGCATTAATACAAGCTAAAGAAGATGCAGGCTTATCTTCTACTATAACAGGTTCATCCACAAACAACTTTTTTGAAAAAAATAAAGGAAGAACCAAAGAAGGAAAGCAAAAAAGATGGACAATTATATTATCAATAGTATTCGCAATATTAACTATAATACTAGGTATAATATATATGGCATAATAAAAGGGGGGAAAAGGGGATATTCCTTAAAGCCCTCCTTTTGCCATATTCTCTTTAAATTAAAAGTTACTAAATAATGGTTTCAAGGTAAAGGTGCCTCATAAAATATAAGAATTTTCATTACATGTCTCGGCTTATTTCGAAAATTAAGAAATTCTAATTTATTTTATGGCACCCTTTCACGAAAGTGAACTATTTCCATAAAATTGCATAGAATTTCTAAAATTTCTCCATGCGCATTCGACATTCCATTCAAATTCTTATATTTTATGAGGCACCTTTACCTTGAAACCATTATTTAGTAACAGTAAAAAGAAAGGATTTGAAAAAAGAATGGAAGAACAAGAGCTGAAAATTTTAGAGCTTATGAAAGATGAAGATTACGTGCCGATGAAGGCAAAAGAGATTGCCATGATTATGAGAGTACCAAAACAAGAATACCGAGACTTTTTAGAAGTTTTGGGTAATTTAGAATTGAACTTAAAAATACAAAAAAACAGAAAAAATAAATATCGATTAGTTGAAAAAACATATTACGAAGGAATTTACAGAAAAAATCAGAAAGGATTTGGTTTTGTTCGTTTAGAAGAAGATGAACAAGAAATCTATATAGCAAAAGAAAATTCATTAAATGCACTAGGTGGAGATAGAGTTTTAATAGAAATCCTAGAAGAAGCAAACAAAGTAAAAAGTGCAGAAGCAAAAGTAGTAAAAATCTTAAAACATGAAAAAGATACTATAGTTGGAATTTTCCAGAATAATAAGAACTTTGGATTTGTTGTGCCAGACGATAAAAAATTTGGAACTGATATTTTTATATCAAAAAAAGATTTTGGTAAAGCAAGAAATAATCATAAAGTATTAGTAAAAATAACACAATATCCCAAAAACGGAAAAAAAGCAGAAGGAAAAATAATAGAAGTATTAGGGAATGTCAATGAAGCAGGAGTAGATATGCTTTCTCTTATAAAAGAACACAATTTACCATCTACTTTTCCAGAACCAGTTGTACAAGAAGCAAAAAAATTTGAAAATAAGGTAGACAAAAAAGACATTCCAAATAGAGTAGATTTTAGAGAAAGAGAAATATTTACCATAGATGGAGAAGATGCAAAAGATTTAGATGATGCAGTTAGAGTAGAAAAATTAGAAAATGGAAATTATAGTTTAGAAGTTCATATAGCAGATGTTAGCTACTATGTGAAAGAAAATAGTTTATTAGACCAAGAAGCAATAATAAGAGGTACAAGCATTTATATGCTAGGAAGAGTAATTCCTATGCTTCCAAGAGAATTATCAAATGGAATTTGTAGTTTAAATGCAGGAGAAGATAGATTCACATTGTCATGCATTATGCAAATAGATAATAAAGGAAATGTAATTTCATCAGAAGTAGTAAAGGGCATTATTTGTGTAACAGAAAGAATGAACTATACAGATGTTCAAGCAATTATAGAAAACAGTAATCCCCAAACAATAAAAAGATATGAGAAATATATTAATCAATTTAAATTGATGGAAGAATTAGCTATCATTTTAAAAAATAAGAGAATGGAGCAAGGATATTTAAACCTAGAAGTACCTGAAAGTAAAATTGATTTAGATATTGATGGAAAAGTAATAAATGTTTCAAAATATGAAACAACATTTGCACATGAAATAATAGAACAATTTATGCTAACAGCAAATGAAACTATTGCAGAAAAATTCTTTTGGCTAGAAGCACCATTTATATATCGTATTCATGAAAATCCAGACTTTGAAAAAATTCAAGAATTAAATGAATTCCTATATAACTTTGGATTGAAAATAAAAGCAAATAAAGATAATATATACCCAAAAGAATTTTCTAAAATACTAGAGGAGATAAAAGGAAAAGAAGAAGAAAAAGTAATATCCAATTTAGTATTAAGAACCCTAAAAGTTGCAAGATACGAAGCAGAAAACAAAGGACACTTTGGAATTGCTAGTAAATACTATTGTCACTTTACATCACCAATTAGAAGATATCCAGACTTATTCATACACAGAATAATATCAAAATATTTAGAAAACAGCTATAACGTACCAGAAAAATGGATAGAAGAACACAAAGTACAAGCAGAAGAAAGAGCAAAGCAATCATCAGAAAGAGAAAAAATAGCAACAAAAGTAGAAAGAGAAGCAGAAGATATCAAAAAAGCAGAATATATGGAAAAAAGAATAGGAGAAGAATACGAAGGAATCGTATCATCAGTCACATCATTTGGAATCTTTGTAGAATTAGCAAATACTATCGAAGGGCTAATCAGATTTGAAGATTTAGGAGATGAATATTTTATATATGACGAAGAAAGAAAAAGACTAATAGGAGAAAGAACAAATGTCACATATAAAATAGGAGACAAAGTAAAAATTAAAGTAAAAAATGCAAACAAATTACTAAGACAAATAGACTTTGAATTAGCAAAATAACCAAAAGATGGCACTATTTAGGACAATCCTTTTGCACACATCCTAAATAATGCCATCAATACAACCAAACCATAATATTAGAAAAGATAACAACTAAAATTGAAAAAGCAATTGTAACAATTCCAGCAGATTTATTTTTAACAGTATTTATTTCATATAAACCATAACCAATAACTTTTAATAAAATATAAAGGCTAATAATTAGAAATAGTATGTGATATACAAAACTTGACAAGGCATAAACCTCCTTTATTAATAAAAATCTTTATTTTAAGTTTCAGTAATTAGCATACCAGATTTGATAAATGTATCAACTTCAACATTGAAAAAAGAGTTTTTATAATTTTCAAGCCAATTATAGTCATCAAACTCTTTTGTTGTCAAAAAGTTTCCCAAAACACTTCTTCCAACACCGTTAATATCAGCTTTAAAATCTTTTGCTGTTTTATATAAATATTGAGAAAATTGCAATTCTAAATATCTATTACATGCTTCTGAGATATTTTCTAAAACCTTAGGGTCTAAATATTTTGCATCTTCAGACATTGAGTAAATTCTACCAGTAAAACTTGCATTTACCTTAACATAAGGAGAAGAATTAGATGTGTCAACTTCTATTTTTGTTGAATTTTTTGGTGTTAAATAAATGTCTAAGTTTTTGCTAGAATCAGAAGGATTAGGGATGGAGATTAAAAAACGATTTAATCTATTCCTAATAGCTAAATAAGAAATAGTTTCCGAAGCAGTCAATTCTCCAACTAAAGCATCAGCCTTAAAGACAGCCAAACCAATATTTTCTGTACCACCGTGCTGACCTTCAATTGGTGCTTCATTTGATTTTATATTATAATTTTCTTGAGTATTTGTAATATTTTTTTCTTTACCATCATCAATTGTAAGACCACCTAAAATAGCAGTAGGTTCACAACTGGTGCAATTCAAAGTATTGAAAAAGTCTCCTATAGTTGAGTCAGGCATAAAACCAGTATAGGTACTAGAATTAGTTAGAATTTCATAATATTTTGAAACTAAATTTTCAAGTTCAGGGGAAGTCTGTTCAATATAATATTTTGCAGGACATTTACTAATTATAATATTAGCAGAAGGTCTTACTTGAGAATCATTAATTAATGTGTACACTTCATCAGAAATTCCTTGACTAGCTAGCTCTTCAGAGAAAATAATTACTTTGCAGTGAGACATATTAAGTTGCTTTCCCATATATGCATTCATTAAATTAATAGCACTACTAATAGAAGAAGCTTTTACAGAATTAGTTACAGTAGGAGTTTTTTTTGTAGAACCTGTTTCTGTAGCAGGTGCTGTGGTTGAAAATTGAAAAGTTACCTGTAAATTTGTATCATCAAATTTATCAATACCAATTGCTAGTACATAAGCTAGATTATCAATACTAAGTGACAAATATGAACTAGAAAAAGCCATTATAAAAATAATAATTAGAATTATAACAAATAATTTCTGTAATATCTTCAATTTAAAGTCTCCTTTCTTGATTTTAAGTTTGTTTTTGCTTTTTTTTCTTCCAATTCGCTAAAATTAAAATAGAAAGCCCTAATATAATAACAATCGATATAACTAAATTGGGATAAATTTTAGTTTCAAATCTATCAGCAATAGCATAATTTTGAGGAATTAAAGAAATACCTAAAATTAAAATACCAAATATATCAATCAATGGTTTTTTATTCTCAATATTAGTAAGTTTCTTAAATACACTCATAGAAAATTTACAAACAATACTTAAATAGCAGGCAAAAGCTAAAATCCAAATCAACAAAAAAACGGATTCTAATCTTTGAAAAAAGTTTCCAAATTCAATATATCTAGTAGCATTGTATAAAGGTGTAATTTCATTTGCATCTATAAAAAATGAAAAAATAAATAAAAGAGTAGATACACATAAAATTAGATAAATTGAAGTTAAGCCTATTCCAATAAGTGCAATTTTTTTGAATTTTTCAGGTTCTTTTAAGTAAGGCGGTAAAAAATACAAAAAAGCAATTCCGCCAAAAGCACCTAAATTACTTAAGCCCAAAACAAAAGTATTCAATAAACCATCACCTAAAATAGGAAATATCCTTTGAGGGACAAATTTATTAGTATTAGAAAAAAATAAGAATATCATACTAAAAAGAACAAGTGGTACAACTAATAAATTTGTTTTTAAGGAAGCATTAAAATCTAGTCGATTTGTAACACAAAGAGCTATTATGAATAATATTATAATAAAAATAATATTGGTCATAGGGTAATAAATAATTTTTAAACTTTCGCAAAAACTTCTAAGCAAAATACTAGAGCTAACCAAAAAGTGAATAATAAAAAGAATACCAATAATATTTTTAAAGACCTTTCCACCTAAATATTCAGATATATCAACAATATCAAGACCAGGAAAATTTTTTAATAATCTAACAATAAGGCAGGAAAGGAAAATAGCAATAATACTAACAAATATTAAATTAATAATAGTAGAAGATCTTGTTGTTATTAAGATTTCACGAGGTAATGAAGAAATAGTACGTGCTATTATGATGGTAACTACTATCATAATAGCCTCTGTAGTACCAATTTTTGCTTTTGTCATACTATATGCTCCTTTCTATTTTTGTCTATGATATTTCCATTTCATAGAATATTTTTCTTGTTCCATATCTCTTTTAGAAGAAATGTATGGAGGTCTATATTCACGTTTCCAAATTGGTTCAAGCAGATAGCCATTTCCTTTTGAATTAGTAGCAGGTGCAAATGGAGTGGTATAAGAAACACCAAAAGACCTTAGACTACCAATTAAGCTAATATATACAAATAAACCTAAGCTGATTCCCAAAAATCCAGCCACGAATCCAAGTAATACAAAAGCAAAACGAAAATATCTTAAGTGGAATCCAAAAGAATAATCTGGAATAGTAAAAGATGCAATAGCAGTAATTGCAACTATAATTATTAAAATGGGACTAACAATACCAGCACTAACAGCAGCTTCTCCAATAACTAAAGCACCAACAATACCAATTGTTGAGCCAATTGCAGTAGGAACTCTAAGTACAGCTTCACGTATTAGCTCAAAAGAAAATTCCATAAGTAAAATTTCTAAAATAATAGGGAAGGGGACATTTTCTCTTGAAGCTAAAATTGTATAGAGCAATCCTGTTGGCAGAATTTCTTGATGAAAGCTAGTAACTGCAACATATAGACCGCGGTAATAATAAAGTAATAAAAGCAGCTAAAAATCTTAGTCCTCTTAAAAAATTAGCAAAGCTAACTTTTAAATTTGTATCTTCTGGAGAAGTCAAAAAATCAATTAAAATAGCAGGCATAACAATACCATAAGGAGTACCATTTACAATAACAATACATCTTCCTCTAAGTAGATATTTAGCAGCTTTATCAGGTCTTTCAGTTGCCATCATTTGAGGAATTCCTAGTGCATTTGAATCAGAAATTAATTGTTCCAATTCACCAGCAGAAAGCAAGGAGTCAATTTCTAAATTATTTAAGCGATATTTTACTTCATTAACTAAATCAGAATTGGTAATATTTTTCATATAACAAACCGCACATTTTGTTTTTGTAATAGCACCTACTTCTAAATTTTCAATAATCAAATTTTCATTATTTACAATTCTTCTAAGTAAAGAAGTATTAGTTCTAATATTTTCAACAAAAGCCTCATGAGGACCTTTAATAACTACTTCATTATTAGGTGTATCAACACTTCTTTGTTTAAAACCCTTTACTTCAATATCAAATGCAATATTTAATGTATCTACAAATAAAGCACAATTTCCGAGCATTTACACCATTTGCAACTTCATCAAAATCAGAGATTTCTTTAACAGCATTTTGAGGCATTAAACATCCCATTAAATAATTTGATAAATCGAATTTCTTTACTTTCCTAACTGTAATGTTGTTTGCAACAGCTTCAGAAATAACTTTATTTTGAGTTCCATCAAAAAGATTATTTTTATTTCTAAGCATTAATGGCTCTAAAATAAATTTATCCATAATTTGAGAATCTACCATTCCATCAATGTAAAGAATAAAAGCATTATATTGTTTTCCTCTTGCATTGATTGTAAATTCTCTTAAAATAACATCACTATTAATCAAAAGATTGTATTTAGTTCTTAAATATTCTATATTTACATTAAGACTGGGAAATATTTTTTCAGGAATATTGGATTTGTCAATACTATTGTTATTTTGTGGAGTGGTTTGCTCATGGTCTGGTAATGTAAAATCGTAATTTATAGGAGGTGTATAGCTAAAAAATGTTTGAAATATGTTTTTAAAATTCATAAGTTTCTCCTCTACATATATTTTTTGTTACAGGATAATGGTGTCATGGTGAGTGTAGCCCTGTAGTATAAGAATTTGAATGAAATGTCGAATGTGCCTGA
>CANQTZ010000078.1 GCA_947626865.1 uncultured Clostridia bacterium | reverse complement strand
GTCCCTAATGCGACGAAAATGTCGGAAAAGAAACGTCCCCAATGAGACACAGATGTCGGAAATGAAACGTCCCCAATACGACAAAAATGTCGGAAATGAAACGTCCCCAATGCGACACCCTTGTTTTATTTTTCATACTATGATAGAATAAGAAAAAAATAAAAGGATACAGGAAAATGAAAAAAGCAAAAATAATAGTGCGGAATTTTGGTTATTATATTAACTGTAATATTAGCTGTGATTACATATTACTTCATTATAGGCATTCAAACAAAAATTCCAAAAGAAGCTAAAGAAACTTGCAGAGTAGAAACAGAACAATTTATGGGCAGGAATATTTTTGTTATAACTCCCGACAGTGAAAAAAAATCAAACAATGTTATTTTATATTTTCATGGAGGGTCTTATGTAGCAGAAGCAACGAAGCAACATTGGGATTTTATTGAAAATATAGTAAAAGATACTGGAAATACTGTAATTTTACCAGATTATCCACTTACACCAAAATATACTTATAAAGATGTATTTAGAATGGTTGTCCCCCTTTATAAAGAGATTATTGATAGAGTTTCAGTAGAAAATTTGATAATAATGGGAGATTCAGCTGGAGGCGGACTTAGTTTAGCTTTAGAAGAAAAAATTGGTGAGGAGAATATAGAAATGCCAGAAAAAACAATTTTAATTTCTCCGTGGCTAGATGTTAGGTTAACGAATCCAAAAATTGATGAAGTTCAAAAGATTGATGAAGAATTAAATAAAGAAACTTTAAAAATAGCAGGTATCGCGTATGCTTCAAATGATGGAATAGACAGTTATTTAGTAAATCCAATAGATGGAGATTTATCAAAGCTAAAAAATATAACGATTTTGACAGGAACAAAGGATATTTTAAATCCAGATGTATATGTATTACAGCAAAGGGCAAAGGAAATAGGCATTTCCATAGAAGTAAAAGAATATGAAAATGCAGGGCATATATGGATGATAGAAAAAAATAGTAGCGAAGAATTAATTGAACAAGGATATCAAGAAATAATTAGATTACTTGAGGAGAAGTAGTTTGAAAGAATGTAAGCTTTCATTTCTATGTGTGCCTTTGAGCGAAGCGAGGAAGGAATATGAGTTTTATATGAAAGATAAAAAAGAAAGTAAATTAGATTGGAGAAAATTAGATAATTCAGCCAAAATTTTTCCTATTTCTACTGGAAAAAAATATAGCACAGTATTTCGATTGTCAGCAGTTTTGAAAGAAGAAATTGAGCCAAGAATATTAGAAGAAGCAGTAAAAACTACTTTAGAAAAATATCGATTTTTCAAAGTAAGGATGAAACCAGGATTTTTTTGGTATTATTTAGAACACAATACAAAAACTCCAATTATAGAAGAAGAAACAGATTATCCTTGCAAATACATTGATAGTAGGCAAAACAATAATTATTTATTTAAAGTAACATATTTTAAAAACAAAATTAATATAGATATATTTCATTCTTTAACAGATGGAAATAGTGGAGCTACCTTTTTTAAAGAAATAATTTATACTTACTTAGAATTAATGCATCCAGAAGTCTTAGAAGAAGATAATAGAAAACTTCGAAAAATAGAGTTTGACACAGAAGATAGCTATATGAAAAACTATGATAAAAAAGCAAAATCTAATGCTTCTGGAAAAAAGGCTTATATATTAAAAGGCGAAAAGTTAAAGTTAGGAGCAATTAGCGCGATACATGAAATAATGGATTTAGAGGATTTAAAAAAGGTATGTAAAGAAGAAAATGCGACTATAACCCAATATCTAACAGCAGTTTTGATTTATAGCATACAACAAGAAAATTATATAAAAGCAAAGGGAAAAAGACCAGTAAAAGTATGCATACCAGTCAATTTAAAAAAATATTTCCCATCAAAAACAATGTCAAACTTCTTTTCTTATATTACCGTAGAGGCACAACTAAAAAAAGATAAACTAGACACATTTGAAAAAATATTAGATTTTGTAAAGTCAGATTTTTCAAAGAGGCTAACAGAAGAAGAAATTACAAAAACAATGTCTACTAATGTAAAAATAGGGAATAATCCATTAATTAGACCTATTCCATTATTCGTAAAAAAAGCAGTTGTTCGATTAGGCTACATAGAAATTAGAAAATATACAACTACAACTTTTTCAAATATAGGAAGAATTGGTATAATTGGAAAATATAAAGATTACATTGACTATTTTCTAATGTTAATTGCACCTGAGCCAGTTGAAAAAATAAAATGTTCAAGTTGTACTTTCGAAAACAAAATGGTATTTACATTTACCTCAATTTTGCAAAATAACAAAATCGAAAAAAGATTTTATCAGTTTTTGAAAGCCAAAGGGATAAAAATAGAAATAGAAAGTAATGGTGTTTTAGATGATATATCCAAAGAAAATTAAAGCTAAAAAGAGTAATATAATAGTAAAAATACTATTGGCAAGTTCAATTATAATAGCTTTAATACTTATATTTATTAATAAAGTAACTACTCCAAAATTTGCGTGGGCAGCAATTGTAAATGCAGGAATGTTATATACATGGATAACAGTTATATATGCAATTCGAAAAAATACAAATATTGCAGGTCATATATTATTACAAGCAATTGCAATTTCAAGTTTTGCTGTTTATATAGATTATAAATTAGGGTTTAGTGGTTGGTCTTTGAATATAGCAATTCCAATCATCATAATAATTGCAAATAGCACAATGTTAGTAGTAACAATAATTAGTCATAAGAAATATATAAAATATGCTATTTATCAATTAATTATTTCATTATTTAGTATGTTACCTGTTATTTTTATAACAGAAAATATGTTACAAGATAAAACATTAAGTGTAATTGCAAGTGGAATTTCTATTTTGAATTTTGTGATTTGTTTAAGTTTGTGTACCAAAGATTTTAAGGAGGCTATTATTAGAAAATTCCATATTTAAAATTAGGGAGGAACTAATTTACTATGAAAAATATTAAAGATTATAATTTAGAAGAATTGAAAGAACAATTAAAAGAGTTAGGAGAAAAGCCATTTCGAGCTGAACAAATCTTTCAATGGCTATATCAGGAAAAGGTACAATCATTTGATGAAATGACAAATTTATCCTTAGAACTAAGAGAAAAATTAAAAAATAATTATACAATATGTAATTTTAACATTTTAAAAAAGCAAGAATCAAAAGATGGAACAATAAAATACTTGTTAGACGTACTAGATGGAAATGCAATAGAAACCGTTTTAATGAGGTATCATCATGGAAATACAATTTGTGTTTCTTCACAAATTGGTTGCAAAATGGGATGCAAGTTTTGTGCCTCAACAGGTATAGAATTTATTCGAAATTTAAGCTGTGGAGAAATTGTAGAACAAATAATAAAAGTAGAACAAGATACAGGAGAAAGAATTTCTAATGTGGTATTTATGGGAATTGGTGAGCCATTAGATAATTTTCAAAATGTTGTAAATGCTATTCATCTAATTAATTATCACAAAGGGCTAAATATAGGAGCAAGGCATATTAGTGTTTCAACTAGTGGAATTGTTCCTAAAATTTATAAGTTAGCAGAGGAGAACATTCAGTGTACGTTATCTATTTCTCTGCATGCAACAAATAATGAGAAAAGAAGCCAAATGATGCCAATCAATAAAGCATATCCAATTGAAGAACTATTACAAGCTTGTAAAGATTATATAGCAAAAACCAATAGAAGGATTTCAT
The DNA here is from genome assembly GCA_947626865.1 of uncultured Clostridia bacterium. Lineage (GTDB taxonomy): Bacteria > Bacillota > Clostridia > TANB77 > CAG-508 > CAG-269. The sequence continues at coordinate 3,869 of CANQTZ010000078.1, read as the reverse complement.
TTGAATATGCATTAGCAAAAGATAATAATGATAATTTAGAAGATGCAAAACAACTAGTAAAATTGCTAAAAGGAATGCTTTGTCATGTCAATTTAATACCAATCAATAAAATTGAAAATGGAAAATTTGACAAAAGTTCAAACGAAAATATTATAAAATTTAGGGATTATTTAAATGAACATGGGATTGTGGCAACTATAAGGAGAGAGCTAGGAGCCGATATTGATGCAGCTTGTGGGCAATTAAGAAGAAAAAATTTAGAAGGAAGATGAAACAATGTCAGATAAAGCAAAAAAAGTAGGAGAAGTATTTAGTGATTACAAAACAAATTCCAATATAAAATATGCAGAAATAGAAAGTCTAAATATTGTAAAAAGAACAAACACATTACAGGTCATATTATATTTTGATGAATACATAGAAATCAAAGAAATATGGTATTTTGAAAATTTCTTAAAACAAAGATTTCAATTTGCGCAAATAGATATAAAAATAAAATATCACGAAAATGTAGAAAAAAAGAATATTCCGACAGAATGGAGAAATATCATAGCTTATATGTCACATAAATATCCATTAGCAAAGCCTATGCTATTACTAAAAAGTGACATAGAAGTAGAAGATTCGACTATACACATAAAAATGCATATAAAAGGGGCTGATTTTTTAAAAGCAAAAAAGACAGATAAAGAATTACAAAAAACTATCAAGAATTTATTTGGAAAAGACTATAATATTGAACTAACAGAAAATTTATCAATCGAAGATATGAAAGAAATTAGCGAAAGTATAAAAAATAAAGAAGCAAAATTAATTTCTGATATAGAAGAAAATAATAGACAACATTCTATGGCAAATCAAATTCCTGAACCAGAATATATACCACCAACTATGGAAAACACAGAAATACCACCAGAAGAGTTACCATTGGCAGATGAATATATTATGGGAAAACCATCTAAAGCAAAGGAGAAATTTGTAAAGATTAAAGACATTTCAGCAAATGATGGAAAGGTTACAATAGAAGGAAGAATTGTTACAACAGACATAAGAGAAACAAAATCAGGAAAAGGTATGATTATATTTGATTTATATGATGGAACAGGCACAATTACGTGTAAATCCTTTGCAAAAGATTATACAGAAGGAAAAGAAATACTTGAGAAAATTCAAAACGCAAAAGTAATCAAAACAACAGGTAAAGCAGGACTAGATACGTATGCAGGAGATATTACTATAATTTCTAATATCATTTTAGAAACTAATAGTGATATTCCAGAACTTCCAACTGAGGAAGAAGAACAAGATACGCCACTTATATTAGGAGCAACTCAAAATATAACAAGTCCTTTAGTAAAAGTGGAAGATTTAGGTGTAGATGATGGAAATATAGCTTTGCAAGGAGAGGTGATTTTTACAGAAGATAGGACTTTAAAATCAGGAAAGACTCTATTTAGTTTTGATTTATATGATGGAACTAGTACTATTACTTGTAAGGCATTCTTGAATAAAGAAAGTGCAAAAAAAACGATGAAAAGAATCCAAAAAGCAAAAGGGATTAAAATTGCAGGAACAGCTCAAATGGACAGTTTTTCTAATGAATTAACTGTAATGGCTAATACTATTGTTGAAACAGAAGGTTTAAAGAAAGAAATAAGACAAGATAATGCAAAAGTAAAAAGGGTAGAATTACATATGCACACACAAATGAGTCAGATGGATGCTATGACATCAGCAACAGATTTAATAAAAAGAGCAATGAAGTGGGGAATGAAATCAATTGCAATTACAGACCATGGTGTAGTACAAGCTTTTCCAGAAGCTCATAAATTGTTGGGATTTGACAATCCAGATATGAAGATTTTGTATGGGGTAGAAGCATATCTTGCACCAGATAAAAATGCAGTTGTAACTAATAGTAAAGGTCAAGATATAGATACTACTTATTGTGTGCTTGACTTAGAAACAACAGGATTTTCAGCAGTTACCGAAAAGATTACAGAAGTTGGAATTATGAAGGTAAAAGATGGGGAAGTAATTGACGGATTTGCTTGTTTTGTAAATCCTGAAAAGCATATACCACAAAGAGTAACAGAGGTTACAAATATTACAGATGAGATGGTAAAAGATGCTGAAACAATAGATAAAGTATTTCCAAAAATACTTGAGTTTATTGAAGGTAGTGTTTTAGTAGCTCATAATGCTCCTTTTGATATAGGATTTTTAAAGCAAAATGCAAAGGTTCTTGGGTATGAATTTGATTATACTTATTTAGATACTTTAAGTTTGGCAAAAGATTTATTTCCAGATTATAAAAAATATAAATTAGGAAAAATTGCAGAAAATTTAGGAATAAAAGTAGAAGTTGCCCATCGTGCCTTAGATGATGTAGATACAACCGTAAAAGTTTTTAGGGTTATGTTAGATATGTTAAAAAAACGTGGTGCAAAAAAGGTAGAGGATATTGATGAGGTAAGTTCAACAGAAGAGGCAAAAAAAGAAGAATATAAAAAATTGAAAACTTATCATGCAATTATTTTGGCTAAAAATTATATAGGATTACGTAATTTGTATAAATTAGTATCATTATCTCATTTACACTATTTTTATAGAAAACCTAGAATTTTGAAGAGTTTATATAAAAAATATTCAGAAGGTTTAATTTTGCGGAAGTGCTTGTGAGGCAGGAGAATTGTATCAGGCAATTGAACTTCGGAAAAACTGATGAAGAAATTGAAGAGATTGCAAATGATTATGATTATTTAGAAATTCAGCCAACAGGCAATAATCAATTTTTGATTAGAAATGAAGTGGTAAAAGATGAGGAAGCTTTGCGTGATATTAACAGAAAAATTGTTGAGTTAGGGGAAAAATTGAATAAACCAGTAGTTGCCACTTGTGATGTTCATTTTATGGATCCACAAGATGAAATTTATAGACGTATTTTAGAAGCGGGGCAAGGATATCCAGATAGTGATAATCAAGCACCTTTGTATTTGCGAACAACAGAGGAAATGCTAGAAGAATTTAGTTATTTAGGCAGAGAAAAAGCTTATGAAGTGGTAGTTACAAATACTAATCTTATTTCAGACATGTGTGAACAAATCAGCCCAATTTCACCAGAAAAATGTCCTCCACACATACCTGGATGTGAGCAAACTATAAAAGACATTGCATATAGTAAAGCACATGAGTTATATGGCGACCCATTACCAGAAATTGTGCAAGTAAGGTTAGATAAAGAATTAGATTCTATAATAAAAAATGGCTTTTCTGTAATGTATATAATTGCACAAAAATTAGTATGGAAGTCCAACGAAGATGGCTATATAGTAGGCTCTAGGGGGTCTGTTGGTTCATCTTTTGCGGCTAATATGACAGGAATTACAGAAGTAAATTCATTACCAGCTCATTACAGGTGTCCTAATTGTAAATATTCAGACTTTACAGATTATGGATATAAAAATGGATTTGATTTACCAGATAAGCAATGTCCAAAATGTGGACATCCATTAGATAAAGATGGAATGGACATCCCATTTGAAACCTTTTTAGGGTTTAATGGAGATAAAGAGCCAGACATTGACTTGAACTTTTCAGGAGAATATCAGGCAAAAGCACATAGATATACGGCACAACATTTAAAGCAGGAACCATTGGAACAGTTGCAGATAAAACAGCTTATGGATATGTAAAAAAATATTTTGAAGAAAGAAATATTCCAATAAATAGAGCAGAAACACAAAGATTAGCAAGCCGGATGTACAGGAATTAAAAGGACAACTGGTCAACATCCAGGGGGAATTATTGTTGTGCCAAAAGGAAGAGAAATATATGAATTTTGTCCAGTACAACATCCAGCAGATGAC
>CANQTZ010000077.1 GCA_947626865.1 uncultured Clostridia bacterium | reverse complement strand
CCGAGACATGTAATGAAAATCTTATACTACAGGGCTACACTCACCATGACACCATTATCCTGTAACTATTTTTTTATAGTATTTGTAAAAAAACGCAAAATATACTAGTTTTTAACGAAAAAAAATGATATAATAGAATAGAATGAAAAAATAAAGGAGGCCAAGATGAAAAGTAAGCTTGCAACATTCATAATATCTATTGTTATAATTTTAATTATTAGTGTTTTAGCGTTATTTGGCATCATTCTATGGCAAGAAGTAATGAACACAGAAACATCAATAGAACCACAAGAAGTAGCAACAGTTATAACAGAAAGTCAAGAACCAGCACAAGAGGAAGAAGTACAAACACCAAAAATTATAGAAAACCCTTTTGGAGAAATAAAAGATTCTAAAGAAGAAGTTGAAGAAGTTGATTATTCTAATGTAGTAATTAATAAATATTTCTATAATCAGTTAGAGCAACCATCTAAAATAATATATAAAGCATTTGAAAGCAATAAAGAAAATATGAAAACAGGAACATATACAGTACAATTAGGAAGTTCATTTTCAGATTTATTAAATAGTAGTAATGGGCAAGATGAATTAGGAAAATATTATCAATCAGCAATTGAAGCATATACTTATGATAATCCAGATGTATTTTACTTAAGCCCAAATAAAATGTATTTAAATATTGAAACAGTAACCAAAGGAAGTAATGTTACATACAATGTATTCATTAATAATGGAAATGAAGCAAATTATTTTATTGATGAATTTTCTTCTAAAGAACAAGTAGAAAATAGCCTTAGTCAAATCGAGCAGGTAAAAAATCAGATTTTACAAAATAGAAAATCTAATAGTTATGATAATATCAAAATGGTACATGACTATTTAGTAGAAAATTGCCAGTATGATACAAGTATTTCAAAAAATAATATTTATAATATTTATGGAGCTATGGTAAATGGTGAAGCGGTTTGTGAAGGATATGCTAGGAGTTTCAAATATTTAATGGATTCATTAGGTATTCAATGTACACTAGTGATTGGAAAGGGAACTAATTCAGAAGGTAGGTCAGAGAATCATGCTTGGAATTATGTTCAAATAGGAAATGACTGGTATGCAGTTGATACTACATGGGATGATCCTGTAACAAATGGCGGTTTGGTAAGCGAAGCATCAAGATATCGTTACTTCTTAAAAGGTTCTAATGATATATTAAAAGACCATGCACCAAGTTCACAATTTACAGAAGGGGGAAAGATGTTTAATTATCCACCTTTAAGTTCATCTAGTTATCAATAAAATAGAAATTGAAGGATTTATTGTGATGATTGCTTAAAATAGTAACTATAAAAATAAAGTAATAAGAAAGGAATGAAAAAAAGTATGAAAGCATTAATTAGTGTATCAGACAAAACAGGAATTGTAGAATTTGCCAAAAGATTAGAAGCACAAGGAATTGAAATTATATCAACAGGAGGAACTTACAAAAAACTAAAAGAAGAAGGCGTTAAAGTAATGGAAATATCAGAATTAACTGGATTTCCAGAATGTTTAGACGGAAGGGTAAAAACTTTGCATCCAATTGTACATGCAGGAATTCTTGCAAGAAGAGATAAAGAAGAACATGTAAAACAATTAGAAGAATTAAAAATAGATACTATTGATTTTGTAGTAGTAAATTTATATCCATTCAAACAAACTATTTTAAAAGAAGGTGTAACATTAGAAGAAGCAGTTGAAAACATTGATATTGGAGGACCAACAATGCTTCGTAGTGCTGCAAAAAATTATCAAGATGTAACAGTTATTACAAATCCTAGTGATTACGAAGTGGTTTTGAAAGAATTAGAAGAAAATGGAAAAGTTAGTAAAGAAACTAAATTTAGATTAATGCAAGCTGTATTTGAGCATACAGCAAATTATGATGCAATGATTGCAAATTATTTAAAAGAACAAAGAAAAGATGAGAGTTTACCAGAAAAATTGACATTAACTTACGAAAAAGTACAAGAAATGCGCTATGGAGAAAATCCACATCAAAAAGCAGCACTTTATAAAGAAATTGGAAAATGTGAAGGTTCATTAACAACGGCTAAACAATTAAATGGAAAAGAATTGTCATTTAATAATATTAATGACACAAATGGAGCTTTAGAACTATTAAAAGAATTTGATGAACCAACTGTTGTTGCTTGTAAACATGGAAATCCATGTGGGGTAGGTAGTAGCAGTGATATTTATGAAGCTTGGCAAAAAGCTTTTAATGCAGATAAAACATCTATATTTGGTGGAATTGTAGTTATCAATAGAGAAGTAAACGAAAAAATGGCTCAAGAAATGAAAGATATCTTTTTAGAAGTAATTGTTGCACCATCATATACTAAAGAAGCATTAGAAATTTTAACACAGAAGAAAAACGTAAGAGTATTAGAACTTCCAAGTATTTGTGTAAAACAAAAAGAAACAGCTTATGATATTAAGAAAATAAATGGGGGAGCTATAGTTCAAACTATTGATGCAAAATTATTAGATGAATACGAAGTGGTAACTGATGTAAAACCAACTGAAGAACAAATGGAAGATTTGTTATTTACTTGGAAAATTGTAAAATATGTAAAATCTAATGGCATTGCAATTGGAAAAGCTAAACAATCTATTGGAATTGGACCTCGGACAAGTTAATAGAATTTGGGCAACTAGGCAAGCGATAGAACATGGAGAAGAATTAATAGAAAAAGGAGTTACTCAAGGCGCTGTTTTAGCATCAGATGCGTTTTTCCCATTTGCAGATTGCGTAGAAGAAGCACACAAAGCAGGTATTAAAGCTATTATTCAACCAGGTGGATCTATAAAAGATCAAGATTCAATTGATAAATGTAATGAATATGGAATTGCTATGGTATTTACAAAAATGAGACATTTTAGACATTAATAAAAAAACAAAAAGCATCTTTTTGAAAAGGATGCTTTTTTAGTGTTTATTTTTGTATTCCAAAAATAGCTATTATTTTTTGATAAAGTCTTTTATACCAAGGTGTTTCTTTTATTTCTATTAATTGCAAATTATTAACTGCGTTGTTTATTGGCTCTTTTTGTTGCTTTCTTTTAAATATATCATCAGGATTATATTTTTCTCTTAATTCTTGTTCATTTTTTATTTTTTCTTCACGTTCCTCTTTTAATAATTCAATTCTTTCATTTTCTAAAACAATATAATCCCTATAAATAATAGCAAGAATAGCTTTAGTATCTTCTTCAATTGTATCATCCCAATTATTATTGTAAAAGTCTATAGTTGGATTATATTCTTTATCTGCATTTTCAAATAAAAATTTAATAAATTTTTCTGGTATTTTTTCTACAATTTCTTTGTCAGTATGATTTAAAATTGCAATTACTTCTGAAATTGCTCTTTTGTTGAGAATTTCCATTTCTTAATTTCCTTTCATAGATTAATAGTTATTCACGTTCGTCTTGGTTACTTTCTTTCACTTGATCTTTTGAATTTACAAGAGATTTTAATTTCGCAAATACTCCTTGTATTTTATCTTTAGCTTTATCATATATTTGTAAAAATTTTGATTTTTTTACAGCAGGATATGGAACATCAGATGATATAGTAATATGTCCGTTTTCAATGGAAGATTTAAAACCAACATTAGTTAATAAGTTTTGCAAATTTTGAGCTGTTCCTTCTCTATAGTTACTTAAATTAATATTTTGGCTAATAGAATTATTATTAGAATTGACACCGCCACACATGAGTTGGTGTACCTGCTGAAAGATAATGCTTTGTTATCATTGTTGCAAAATCCAAAGAAAGATATTCTTCTTGTCCATCTATAACTAGTGCACGCTTCTTTTTATTATCATATTCAAGCATTTCTTTACTATTCATATTAGAAATTTCTTTTTCTGTCAGTTGTGCAGGATAGATTACTTTAAAACCTAATTTTTCTAGATATTCTACTTGAGTAGAATCTAAATTACGAGAATAAAATCCATTCTGTTTTTTTGAAACTGGATCAAATTCATATGAATGATTTGTTTCATCTTTTGGTAGTATTTTTATTACTTGATTTGCTCTTTCTTCTTTCATTGTTATTTCCTCCTTTAAATTTTAAAAAATATCAATACTATTCCTTATAATTATACTACTTATTCCATTTATTGTCAATATATAGCATTATAATTCATCAATAAATCGTACAATATATAATTTGTTGGAGGGAATATGAAAAAATTAGATGGTTCAAGTAATAAGCCATTTCCTATGAAAAATTTAGCAAAAATAAGAAAACAAAGTGGAAGAACTCAAAGAAATTTATCTATTTTGCTAGGATTTAGTCAGGAATTAATAAGTAAATATGAAAGAGGTTTATCAAACCCATCCATTAATTCTTTAAAAAAAATGGCTTCATTTTTTAATTGTTCAGTTGACTACCTTATTGACTTTACTGATAATCCTTTGCCTAATATTAGTCTAACTAAAGAGCAATCAAATATTATTTTTAAGTATAATATGCTATCAAAAAGTAATAAATCAAGATTAGAAGGATATATAGATAGTTTATTATCTTCTAAAGAAGAGAATGATTTATAAATTAGGCTATGAATTGCACCAATAAATATTAAATGTTATTTAAAAGGGTATCTGACTATGTTACAGATCCCCTTTTTTAAAATCAAAATACTATAAAATAATACAAATCAGACCGCCACTACCTTCATTTACAATACGTTCCAAAGTTTCTTGCAATTTTAATTGAGCATCTTCAGGCATTTTAGCAAGCTTAGTTTGCAGACCTTCATTAACTAATTCATGCAAACTCTTTCCAAAAATATTAGATTTCCAAATTTCTTTAGGATTATTATCAAATTCAGAAAGCAAATAATTAACCAATTCTTCAGACTGTTTTTCAGAGCCAACAATAGGAGAAACCTCAGTTTCAACACATGTTTTTATTAAATGAATAGAGGGAGCTTTAGCCTTTAGTTTTACACCAAATCGAGAGCCTTGCTTAATCATTTCAGGTTCTTCCAAAACTAAATCATCAATTGTTGGAGTTACAATACCATAGCCTTTAGCCTCAACTTCTTCTAAAGCATAAGCGATACGGTCAAATTTTTTCTTTACTTTTGATAAATCAGCAATAATACTAAACAAATCACCTTCATTTGTGACATTTACATTAGTAATCTCAGACAAAATCTGATAGAACAATTCTTCTTTTAAAGTAATTTCAACATTAACATTACCAGAACCCAATTGAATATCAGCAAGAGAAGTACGAGAGATAATTTGTGTTTGCTTAATTTTATCCACGCAATTAGAAATATCTTTCAAAACATCAATATCTCCAAAAGCCTCTTTAATTTCTTGATACAATTGAGCCTTCAAAGGATGTTCCATTGGTAAGGAATCAATCCATCTAGGAAATTTAATATTAATTTGACTAACTGGAAATTCGTACAATACTTTAGAAAACATATTGTTAATATCATCTAACTTTAAAGTCTCACAATTAATTGGCATTACAGTAGTATTATATTTTTCACTTAAAGAACTAGCTAATTCATTTACATAGCTAGAGCTAGGGTCATCAGAATTTAAAAGAATAATAAAAGGTTTGTTTAAAGCCTTTAATTCATTTACAACTCTTTCTTCTGCTTGAATATAATCTTCTCTAGGAATATCTGTAATAGAGCCATCAGTTGTAACTAAAATACCAATGGTAGAATGTTCTTCAATAACCTTTTTAGTTCCAATTTCAGCAGCTTTTTCAAAAGGAATTTCTTCCTCAGACCAAGGAGTTTTAACCATTCGGGGCATATCATCTTCTAAATAGCCAATCGCATTATCAACTAAATAGCCAACACAATCCACCAATCTAGTTTTAAATTTTAAATTATTATCTAAAGTAATTTCAATTGCTTCATTTGGTATAAATTTAGGCTCAGTAGTCATAATAGTCTTTCCACCAGCACTTTGAGGAAGCTCATCTCTTGCCCTTTCTTTTTTATATTCATTATCAATATTGGGTATAACTAATAAATCCATAAACTTTTTAATAAAAGTAGATTTACCAGTCCTAACAGGTCCCACCACTCCCACATAGATGTCGCCATCAGTTCTTTTGGCTATGTCTTGATACAATTTTGTATTTTCCATCTATATACCTCCTTCTTATAGTAGAAAATGTTTGTACAAAATAACTTTAGTTAATATATATGGAAGAAATTTAGGCAATATGACAAGTTTTCTAAAAAACTTGATAATTTAATATTGGTATGATAAAATAACACTATTAAAAAATTAGCATATAATATAAAGGTAATGTAGTAGACCGAAAGGGATGTGAAGATGATGGATAAATTACAAGACGTAATACAATTATTAGAAATGTATAATCAAAATCATATTATAAAATTATTAAACCAATTAGAAGGAGAAAAAAAGGAAACATTAATAGAACAATTAGAAAAAATCGACTTACATCAAATTATGGAATTATATGACAATACTAAAAAACAAATTGAAATAAAAGAAAACAAGATAGAAAATATAGCGTATTTAGATAAACAAAAGCTAACAAAAGAACAAAAAGAAGAATTAGAAACTTTAGGAGAACAGGCAATCCGAAATGGCGAATATGCAGTAGTTACTATGGCAGGCGGGCAAGGCAGTAGGCTTCGGACATCATGGACCTAAAGGAACATTCAAACTAGATGTTTATGGGAAAGGGAAATATCTATTTGAAATCCTAACAGAAAATTTAAAAGAAGCCAACAAAAAATATAATGTTATAATACCATGGTATATTATGACAAGCAAAGAAAACAATAAAGAAACTGTTACTTTTTTAGAAAAAAACAATTACTTTGGATATAGCAAAGACAATGTTATAATATTTACTCAAAGCGAACTACCATTAGTAGACAAAGAAGGAAAGTTATTATTAAACAAAGACATGAAGATAAAAGAAGCCTCAGATGGAAATGGCGGAACTTACGCATCTTTAAGAATAAGTGGATGTTTAGCAGATATGAAAGAAAGAGGCGTTAAATGGGTATTTATAGGAGCTGTAGATAATGTATTATTAAAAATGGCAGATATAACATTATTAGGAATGGCAATAAAAAAACAAGTACAAATTGCTTCTAAATCAGTAGTAAAAGCTAATCCACATGAAAAAGTAGGAGTATTTTGCAAAATGAATGGGCATCCAAAAGTAATTGAATATTCAGAACTACCAGAAAAAATGGCAGAAGAAGTAGACAGCGCAGGTGAACTAAAATATGGAGAATCACATATAATGTGCAATTTATATACCATAGAAGCAATCGAAAAAATAAGCAAAGAACCATTAATGTACCATAGCGCATTTAAGAAAAACTCATACATAGACGAAAATGGAAAAGAGATAATACCACAAGAACCAAACTCTTATAAATTCGAATCCTTCATATTCGATGCCTTTGAATTTTTCGATGACATAGCAATCCTAAGAGGAAAGAGAGAAGATGACTTTGCACCAGTCAAAAATAAAGAAGGTGTAGATAGCCCAAAAACGGCAAAAGAATTATACGAAAAATATTGGAAAAAACAATAGTGTCGTATTGTCGCATTGGGGACGTTTCATTTCCGACATTTTTGTCGTGTTGGGGACGTGTCGTATTGGGGACGTTTCCTTTCCGACATTTTTGTCCTATTTGGGAC
>CANQTZ010000076.1 GCA_947626865.1 uncultured Clostridia bacterium | reverse complement strand
GAACTTTTTATGACTTTTTTATTTTACATTTTCTTTTCATTTTTATTACATTTTTTATTTTGGCTGTGAATTGTAACAATAAAAACTTTATATGTCAAAATATAAATTTGGCTGTGAATTGTAACAACATTCTATATTATTTTGTTTTTTTCTTTTTAGTACTCTTCCTTGTTGCTTTTTTTACTTGTTCTGCTTCATCAGGATTCCATTTCTCTCCTTTTTTTGGCTTATTCCAAGAAATGTAATCACAAGAAGCTGGATTATTTTCACAAATATAATAGTTCCTTCTTCGTTTTGTCTTTCTTACCTGCACCTTTGCCCCACATTTTGGACAAGGCACATCAATTGTTTCTACTATAGGTTTTGCATTTTTACATTCAGGATATCCTGGACAAGCTAAAAACTTTCCATATCTGCCATATTTATAAACCATCATTCTACCACATTTTTCACAAGGTACATCTGATACTTCATCCACTAATTGCACATGTTCTAGCTCTTTTTCTACTTTTTCTATTTCTTTTTCAAATGGTCCATAAAACTCTCGAATCATTCTCTTCCATTCTTCTTTTCCGTCTAGCTATTTCATCAAATTCATTTTCAATTTTAGCAGTAAATTCTACATTTATTACATCTGTAAAATTCTCTGTAAGCAATTTGTTCACAACTCTTCCCAATTCAGTAGGCACTAATTGTTTTTGTTCTTTTTCAATATATCTTCTTTCTAAGATAGTTGTAATAGTTGGCGAATATGTACTTGGCCTTCCTATATCCTTTTCTTCCAATGCTTTTACCAAACTTGCTTCTGTATATCTTGCTGGTGGTTCTGTAAAACTTTGTTTTGGTGTCAATTTTTTTAATTTTAACTCTTGCTTTTCTTTTAGGTCTGGTAACATACCTTCTATTTCTTGTTCTTTGCCATCTGTACCTTCTACATATAATGTCATAAAACCTTTAAATTGAATTGTTTGTCCATTTGCTTTAAATGTATAACCATTTGCATCAATTGTTATTGCCATTGTATCATAAATAGCTGCTTTCATTTGACTAGCCATAAATCTGTTATAAATCAATTTGTATAATTTATATTGGTCTTTATTTAAGTAATCTTTTATCTTATCTGGCTCTAAATCTGCATAAGTAGGTCTTATACCTTCGTGAGCATCTTGTGCATCTTTGCTTGTTTTGTAATACCTATTTTCATAATAATTTTCCCCATAAGTTGCTACAATATGCTCTTTTGCAGATCTTCTTGCTTCTTCAGAAATTCTTGTAGAATCTGTTCTCATATAAGTAATTAAACCTACTGTACCTTTTTCTGGTATTTTAACTCCTTCATATAAGCCTTGTGCAACTGACATTGTTTTCTTTAGGGTAAATCCTAATTTTCTTGAAGCTTCTTGTTGCATTGTACTTGTAGTAAAAGGTGGTGCTGGATTTCTTTTCTTTTGTCCTTTTTTTACTTCTTCTACTATATAATTTGCCTTTTCCAAAGCTTTTAAAATTCCATTTACTTCTTCCTCTGAATGAATATCTTGTTTCTTACCATTTTTTCCATAAAATCTTGCTTCTAACTCTTTTTTAGTTTCTTTTTCTTGTAAGTTTGCATATATATTCCAATATTCCTCTGGCTTAAAATTTTCAATTTCTTCTTCCCTATCTACAATCAATTTTACTGCTACTGATTGCACACGACCAGCTGACAATCCTCTTTTGACTTTTTTCCATAAAACTGGACTCATTTTATACCCTACTATTCTATCTAAAACACGTCTTGCCTGTTGAGCATCCACTAAATGAATATCTATATCTCTTGGCTCTTTTATTGCCTTTTGTACAGCACTTTTTGTAATTTCATTAAAAGTTACTCTTGTTATTTTTTCTTTTTCTTCTTCTAAAATTGTAGCTAAATGCCACGCAATTGCTTCCCCTTCGCGGTCAGGGTCAGTTGCAATATATATTGTTTTTGCTTGTTTTGCATCTTTTTTTAATGTTTTTATTAAATCCCCTTTTCCCCTGATATTGATATATTGTGGCTCAAAGTCATTTTCTACATCTACCCCTAATTTAGATTTTGGTAAATCTCTAATATGTCCCATAGAGGCTACTACTTTTGTGCTACCACCTAAAAACTTCTTGATGGTATTTGCTTTTGCTGGTGATTCTACAATTACTAATTTGTCTGCCATGTATTCCTCCTTATATTTTTAAATTTATATAAATATAATTTTTTTTGAAAAATCACTTAAAATATCTTCTACTGTAATTGGTGTTACTTTATGCTTTTTAAACATTTCTAATACTTCTTCTATTTTACTTTCATCATTTGATAAATGTTGTATAATTTTGTTTTCTATTTTTATATGCTCTTGTTTATATTCAGTTTTTACTACATTAATTCCAAATTTCGCTTTTCTGTTTTTTACCTTTTCGTCTTCATTAATTATTTTATAATATTCTAATTTAATTGGATGACAAATATTTGTATCTTTCAATTCTTCTTTTTCTATAAATGTACTTCCCGAAAAAATTCTCACCATTTTCTCCCCCCTCTTTTGTTACTCAGCCTATTAATAATACTATTATTTTTCATACTTTGCAAGGGGTTTTCATCGCATTTTTTGCTATTTTTTCATTTTTATTTACATAAATTGATTTTTTTCGTCTTTTTACTACATTTTTATACAAAAATCCCACTATATAAATTTTATATTTCATTTTTCAATGTTTCATACAATTGGGCAATTGTTGAAGCATTATATGGATTTACATATAAAACACTTAACAATCCAAATGTTAACACAGATAAAATATACCAACCAAAAAACGAAATATCTAAAATAAACATTTTCCATTTATTTCCCTTCATCATCTTTTTAGAAAGTTCAAATGCTTCTTTTCTATTGATGTTTGGATTATCTGCCAAAATATATGGTATCATTCGATATTCATAAGTTTTTATTACTCCACCTACAATTGTTAAATACCAAAGTGCATTATAAAGATTTCTTAAAAACATAATAACTGCAATATTTAACCAATGTTTCCCTCGAAAAACATCAGCCATCACACCAGCTTTAGGATTTTCTCCTTCTACTGCTTTTATAAAATATCTTTTACCTCCTACAATTAATGGATCAGCGACAAGAGCTGTAAAAAGGAAGGCAATTAATGCACCTATACACAGCATAACCCCTACTGTTATTTCCTTATGCATAAAAGAAACAGTAGCATCCCATATTTTAAAAATGTATTTTTGCGATTTAGTTACACTATTTAAATTTTCATTTATGAGTTCATCTACTTTTTCTTGTATTTCTTTCCATATATCTACCGTTGTTTCTTGATTTTCTATAGTCTTTTCTTGTTTTGATTCATTATTTGAAAGATAATCTAAATCTACTGAATCTTCTGATTGCCATATTCCTAAAATAGATGTTCCAAATTCTCCTGTAAATAAAGCAATCAAAAAACATACTACAATTGCTGTCCAATAATTATTTTTAACAACCTCTTTTGCTTGTTGTTTTAATTCTTTTCTTTTCCACATTTTTCTCACCTTACTATTCTTTTAAAGCCTTTCTATATTCCTTATATTCTGGCATATATTTCCCAACTAAGCTCCAAAATTTTTCTGAATGATTCATATATTTCAAATGACACATTTCGTGTAATACTACATATTCTATTAAATGTTCTTGTTTGTTAGCTAATTTTTGATTAATTGTAATATTTTTATTACTTGAACATGTCCCCCACGCATATTTTATATCCCTTATTCTTACTTTATTAGGCACTTCTTTTAATAATTCCATATATTTGTATATATATTTTTTTACAACTTGCTCTAATTTTATTATATCTTCTTTGGTAATTTGTTCATGTATTATCGGTTTTAATTTGTCTTGCTTTACTTTTTCATAAATCCATTTGGACTTTTTTTCAACAAATTCAAAAATTGTTTCATTTTTTATTGAGTTTGGTGCTTTTACCAAAACATTTCCATCCTTAATACATATATACATATTTTTTATTTTACTTTTTCTAATTTTATAAGGTATTATTTCACCATTATAATATATTTGATTTTCTTTTTCCATAAATTGCTTCCTATATATCTTTTAATTTCAAAATATTATCCACATTCATTTTTCCTGCTCTAGTAATTGCATTATATCCATATTTCTGTTTCAACTCATCAATTGCTTTATCTAATTTTTCTTGCTTTTCTTCCTCTTCATTTGAAAAAAAAGATAGCTGTTGTTGTTTTTTATCAATCAAATTATCTACCCTAAGACCTATTAATCTAATTGACATTTCCTTTTGTTTCATCATTTGTTCTAACAATTCTTTAGCCCTATTATAAATTTCCTTAGTGCTAGCAGTCTGAATTGGTAATTTTCCCTGATGTGAAGTATCTTCAAAATCTTTTGTTCTTAATTGCACATTTACAGTACTTGCTAATAAATCATATTTCCTTAATCTATAAGCCACTTGCTCAGCCAATGCTAATAAAATTTCTTCTAATTTACTTACATCTGAAATATTTTGAGGCAATGTTATTGAATTTCCAATGCATTTTGGGTTTTCCTTTTTATATTTTACTTCTTCATTATCAATTCCATTAGCATATTCCCACATTAAAATTCCATGTTTTCCAAACTTCCTTTCTAGCATTTTTTTGTCTGCTTTAGCTAAATCTCCTATTGTTTTTATTTGTAAATTGTACAATTTAGGAACTGTTCTTTTTCCTAACATAAACAACTCTGATACTGGAAGTTTCCACATTTTTGTTGGAATTTCTTCTTTATATAATGTATGAACTCTATCTGGCTTTGTAAAATCTGATGCCATTTTTGCTAATAATTTATTATTAGCAACTCCAATGTTTACTGTAAATCCTAACTCTTCCTTTACTCTTTTACTAATTTCCATTGCCTTATCTAATAGCGTACTTTTCATTAGATAATTAGTCATATCTAAAAAACATTCATCTATGCTAAATCTTTCAATTATGTCTGTATATTGTGATAATAATTTGTACAAATTATCTGAATATTGTCTATATATTTTAAAATTAGAAGGATAAATTTGTAAATTAGGACATTTAATTCTTGCTTGGTAAATTGTTTCGGCAGTTCTTATACCACATTCTTTAGCCTTCATACTTTTTGCTAAAACAA
The DNA here is from genome assembly GCA_947626865.1 of uncultured Clostridia bacterium. Classification (GTDB taxonomy): domain Bacteria; phylum Bacillota; class Clostridia; order TANB77; family CAG-508; genus CAG-269. The sequence continues at coordinate 2,598 of CANQTZ010000076.1, read as the reverse complement.
TCCCTGACCTCTTTAGTTCATCTCCACCAATTATTGCAGGAATTTCTCTAATGTCTATTGGGCTACCATTCTTTAACATATCTACTGCTGTCCAACTCAAAAAAGCATTGTTAACATCTATATGTAATATTTGCTTTTCCATAACATCACCAGTTTTATTTTTGAATTTTTGTTCGTATTTGTTAAGTACTTTATAAGCATTATTATATCCGTATAATTCTTTATTGTCAAGCAGTCTAACTTAATACAAAAAAATAACTAAAGATTTAACACTACTATTCACAGCCAAGAAAATTTATATGTCCTGTCCAAAATATTAATATAGATATGGCTGTGAATTGTAACTACTGAATGGTTACAATATTCGTTAAATAAAAAATCTTCCCTTTACTTTTTTATTATTTTGTTATATACTCAATTAAATCGTAACTATAACTTTTTTAGTAAAATAACTAGGAGGACTAAAATGATATCAATTATAAGTGGAAATATAATGATGGGAATAAGCATTCTAATAAATGTAATTACAATGCAACAAAAAAATAAGAAAAATATTTTAATAGGATTAACTTTTGTAAACTTAACAGCAATAATTTGTTATTTACTATTAAAAAGTTACTCCGCAGTAATAGTAGATACAATAGCAATGGTTCAAACTTACATAAAATATAAATTTGACCAACAAGATAAAAAAATGCCAATCTATATTCAATTTATATTTATTGCGATATCAATAATTGGTGGGATATTTACATCACATAATTTACTTGATGTAATACCAATAATATGTTTAGTATTATATACATTATCAATTCTACAGTCTAAAGAAAAAAATATTAGACTATTTACTGTTGCAAATATATTAGGATGGATGATATATGATTTTTATGCAAAAGCATATGTAGGCATTTTATTAAGTTTATTTACACTAACATCTACCATTATCGCTATAATTAGATATGATATAAAGAAAGAAAGGAAAGAAGAAAATGGAATATAATATAGAAGAAATAACAGAAAAAAATAGAAGCAAAGTAAACGATATACTAATAAATGAATGGGAATCAACTGATATTATAATAAGAGGAAAAATAATAGATGGAACAAAACTTGATGGATTTGTAGCTGTAAAAGATAGCAAAATTATTGGCTTAATTACTTATATGATTGAGAATAGTGAATGTGAAATAGTATCTTTAAACAGTTTTGAAGAAAATAAAGGAATAGCAACTAAACTAATAAATATTGTTAAAGAATTAGCAATAAAGAAGAATTGTACTAGATTAAAATTAATTACAACTAATGATAATATTAGAGGAATAGAATTTTATCAAAAAAGAGGTTTTGTATTTGCTAATATTTATATAAATGCTATTGAAAATTCAAGAAAGCTTAAACCAGAAATACCATTATATGCTGAAAATGGATTACCTATAAGAGATGAAATAGAGTTTGAAATTAAATTTGCAAAATAGCTTAAAAAATTACTTTAATTTTTTTATTATCAATTAAATTTATTGCGAAAAATTTTTATTCCTCAAAACATCAAATATTAACTGTAAGCAAAAAAAAGAGAACATATTTCTCTTTTTTTGCTTACCTTATATCTTCCCTTGAAAAATCTGTATTAATTAAATATAATTGTTCTAGTTGCTTTTTTGTAATATTTATAACTTTACCACAACATGGGTTAAAATTTTTATTTCCATATACAAGCCAAATAACATTTTCTTTTTTTAAATCGTCTTTTGGCATTGCACCATGACAAGGATAGCCATCAGTAAATACTATTTTGTTTATTTCTCTTTTTTTAGTAAAACATCTAACTGGTAAATCTAAATTTGTACCACCTCTAGCTCCTTCTGGTATAGAAAATTTTTCTATGTCTCTTTCATTTTTAATCTCTATAAAATCAAAAAATTTTTCATCAAAGCATCCCACCCTTAGTTTAGATTGCTTTAATAATGGTTTTATTTGCCTTAAAAAAGCCTTAACTAAATCTAATTTTACCGATCCAGAAACATCAATCATAATTTCTGTTTCGGCATCATCTTTAATATCATTTTCTTCTAATCTATAAGCATAATTATTTTCTGCAATCGATCTTCTTTGACTCCATATTGTTTCTGTTTTTTCTACTTCCCTTCGTATTAAAACTTTCCAATCAATTTCTTCTTTGCTTTCCCCTATGTTGTCTAATTTTATTACTTCACCAGTTTCTCCTCTTATTCTTTGCTCTGCTTTTTCACGTCTTGCTTTAAACTTTTCTATTTTTTCTTTTCTATTTTCTATAAATTCATCTTTTTCATCAAGTCCAATTTCTTGTTCCTCTACTGAAGACTGTTTTTCTTTTGAAGCACTTTGAATTTTTTGTTTTTTTCCCTCTTGCTTTTCATTTTGTTCTCTATTTTTTAATGCTTCTTCCCATAGACTATGATCATCACCCTGTCTAGATCTCTGCTTATTTTCGCCATCTTGTTTTTGTTCATCACTACTTTTACTTTGTTGTTGCTCTTGTTCTTTCTTTTCTTTTTCTTGTAATAAAATTTGATAAAATTCTTCTGCTGAATAATTTAATGCCTCTGGCATATTTACATA
>CANQTZ010000075.1 GCA_947626865.1 uncultured Clostridia bacterium | reverse complement strand
AATGTAAAAATACGGGAATTTAATCAGAGATACAGTGCAATTTTAAGTAAACGTGAATTTACTTTTTAATTCAACGTAGTAAATTGACAAAATAATATGTAAATACGAAAATTGACAAACCTGTAAAAAGATGGTATAATAAGGATAGTAAAAAGCAAACCAAATGAAAATTTGGGACGCAAAGCCATAGGTCTAAAAGGGATTATCCCTCATGATAGCTAGGTTGCCAATACTTTTTTGGGAGGTAATAGAAATGAAAATATTGTTAAAAAAATCTATGCTATTAATCTTGGCAATAATGATGTTAACAATAAGTGTAAGTGCAACATGGAGTACAGTACAAGCAGCTAGTAAAAAAACAGCAACTGTAACAAAGGCTTATTACATTTCAGTAGATAGAGCACCAAGAGTAACTTTTGATAAAACTAAAGAAAAAGAATTAATTATTAAATTTACAGATAATTATAACAATGGAAAAAAAGCTATAAGACATATAAGGATAGAAAAAGTAGCTGAACAAGGAAAAAAATTAAAAGAAAGTCAATTATTATTAGATGACGAAATGGGACTAGGTAATGGAAAATTATCTAACAGTGATGGACAATATCCAAAACTTAAAAGTGCAGATGGAAAAAAAGTTCTAACTGTAGGATTAAATGCTAATGGAGATACAGCAACAATTCCAGCAGAATACTTTGAAAAAAATAAATTAGTAAAACTTTGTATAACAGTAAGTGATAATGATAGTGTAAAAAATACTATGAAAGCCACATATATAATTAAAAGATTAACAAAGAAAAATAGTAGTGGAAATTATTTTTCTATCAATTGTGCACCTAGTATAGGATTTGTAAATACAGGAAAGGGTAATTTATATTCAACACAAGCAAAAGCAATTAAAAATTTTAGATTAAAATATACAGATAATAATGGATTAGAAAGCTTATATATATATGATAGAAATGACAATAAAAAAATCAGAACTAGCTTTACAAACATGAAAAAAACATATGTTAGAACAAGTTTTACAGGTAGTGTTTCTGAAATATCAAATTGTAAATTAAAAAATGGAAGCTTCAAAATACAAGTAAAAGTACAAGCTGGAGGAACAACAACCAGAATTGAACAAATCGACTTAAAAATAAAAACAGTAACTAGCAAAACAGGAGTAATAGTTAAACAATAGAGAAGAAAAAGGATTTCTACTAATAGAAATCCTTTTTCTATTTTACATATTTTCGTCATAAACAATCTCATTATCAAGATTTTCGTCATTAACAATTTCATCATCAGAAAAATCTTCTGTTTCATCTACTTCAGTATCTATATCATCTTCTATGTATTCAGTTACAAGATCTTGCTCACGACTAGATATAATAGAAGTTACAATAAAAGCGGTACCAGCGAATATAATGATTGCTGAAATTACTAAAATGATGATAAAAGATTTCAAACTTAAAGTAATAGGTTCATTATGTGTTGAAGGAGTTTCTCTCCTATCACCACCTTGCCTTCTATCACCTTGTCTTCTGTCACCTTGTCTTCTATCAGGCATATAAAAAGACCTCCTTTGTGTATTAAATATTACTATATTTTTTCATATTAATAAATGAAACAATAGCACTTATTAATAATAGTATAAACAAAATTAAATAACTACCAATTCCAGTATGGGGAATAGAAGTATCATTAATATAATTAGTGCCAGACAAACCACCATTTTCATCATTTAAGTTTTTGCCACTAAAATTCTCATTGTCAGAATTATCATTAACTAAATCATCATTCCCAAAGTCATCGTTGCCAAAATCATCATTACCAGAAACATCATTGTCAGAAGCATCATTGTCAGAAGTATCATTGCTAGAATTATCATCACCCAAATCTTCATCCCCAAAATCTTCGTTGACAAAATCTTCATCCTCTTCATTTTCTACATCTTCATCGCCCAAATCTTCATTTTCTTCATCATCTATATCCTGATCGCTAAAATCTTCATCATCAATAATTTCGCTATCTAATTGTGAATCTTCATCAACAGCATAAGATGGAGTTATTGTATATAAACTAAAAATTATAGTAAAAAGAATAACAAAAAATGTAAGCAATTTTCGTTTCATTATTTTCAAATCCTTTCCTAAATATAATATAACACATAATTAAGAAAAAAGTAACCCCTGTAATCAAAAAAATATATTTGTAACAAAAATGTAATATGAAGTTAGACAAATCGCTATATTTTTGATAAAATAGTTACAAAAAAAGAGAAGGGAGGATTTACAGCCATGACAATACGAGAAGCAATAAATAAAGGAGCAATAGAACTAAAGGTAAAAAACATAGATAGTCCAAAACTAAAAGCTAGATTATTAATGCAATTTATATTAAATGAAACAAGGCAATATTTAGTAGTTTATGACAAAAAACAAATTACACAGCAACAAGAAGAAAACTACTTCAAAGCAATTAACAAATTAACCAAAGGAATACCAATACAGCATATTACACACTCGCAAGAATTTATGAAATTAAATTTCTATGTAGATAACAATGTATTAATACCAAGACAAGATACAGAAATTCTAGTAGAAGAAGTAATTAAAATTGCCAAAAAAATTAATGCCAAAAAAATTCTAGATTTATGTACAGGAAGTGGAGCAATAGCCATATCACTTGCAAAAATGATAGAAAATAGTCAAATAACAGCTACAGACATTAGTAGAGAAGCATTAAAAATAGCCCAATTAAATAGCAGAAAAAACGAAGTAGAAAATCAAATTATATTTGTACTCTCTAACCTATTTGAAGATTTAGGAAAGGAAAAATATGATATAATTGTGGCTAATCCTCCTTATATAAAAAGAAAAATTATTAAAACATTAGATAAGCAGGTACAAAAAGAACCAATTATAGCCTTAGATGGAGGAATTGACGGATTAGACTTTTACAGAAAGATAATACATCAAAGTTATGAATTTCTAAAATATAAAGGATATTTATGCCTAGAAATAGGATATGACCAAAAAGACGAAGTGATAGAATTAATTAATAATGAAAAAAAATACATCAAAACATACTCAAAAAAAGATTTGTATGATAATGATAGAATTGTAATAACAAAATTAGGTGATTAGATTAAGAAAGGGTGATAAAAATGTCATTTTCTTCTGATATCAAACAAGAATTAAATAAAAATAGTAATTTAGCAAATAAAATCCTTGTAAAACAAGAGTTAATAGGATATTTAATATCTGGTAATACCAGCATAAAAGGAAAAGAAGTAAAATTTTCAACAGAAAGTGATTATAATATTAATCGTTTTTCCAAATTATTAACTAATTTAGATATTGACCATAAAATACAAATATCGCGGAAAAATTTTTATGATAACTTTAAAAACGAAAAACATTGATTTTATTGATATACAAAACGAGCAAATTTGTTTTGAAAGAAAAAAAGAAGTAAAGGAAGAGGAATTAAAAGCAGTTATAAGAGGAGCATTTATGGGATCAGGTTCTGTAAATAATCCAAATAAAAAATATCATCTAGAAATTGATTTAAATAATATGCAAAATGTAGAAGAATTAATAAAAATTCTAGAAACATTTGATATTCATGTAAAAAAATTTCAAAATGCAATATACATTAAAGAAGGAGAAGAAATATCAAAGTTTTTAGCATTAATTGGAGCAGGGAAAGCAGTTATGCAATTTGAAGAAATTAGAATACAAAAAGAAATGAGAGGAAAGGTAAATAGATTAGTAAATTGCGAAACTGCCAATTTAAACAAAACCATAAATGCCTCAATAGAACAGATTTCTGCCATTAAAAACTTACAAAAAACAGGTCAATTTCATAAACTAGATGAAAGCTTAAAAGAAATAGCAATACTACGATTGGAAAATCCCAATATGCCATTAGCACAATTAGGAAAATTATTAAAAGAACCAGTAGGAAAATCAGGGGTAAATTATAGATTAAAAAAAATAGTAGAATTAGCAAAAGGAAAATAAGGTGAAAGAAAACATGGAAAAGGAAGAATTAGGAATTTATATTCATATACCATTTTGCAAGAAAAAATGTTATTATTGTGATTTTGTATCTTATGAGAACCAAATTAAACAAGTAGAAAATTATATACAAGAAATAAAAAAAGAAATGCAAGAATATGATTTTAGCAAATATAATGTAACCACCATTTATATTGGTGGAGGTACACCATCATATATTAATGAAAACTATATAGAAGAATTAATGCAAGAATTAAAAGAAAAATTAATAGAAAATAAAACAAAATTTGAAGATATGGAAATTACCATAGAAGTTAATCCAGGAACAATAGCAAAAAACAAATTAGAAACATATAAAAAATCTGGAATAAATCGCATTAGCATAGGTTTACAAAGTACAAATGATAAACTATTAAAGCAAATAGGCAGAATCCACAATTATGAACAATTTTTAGAAACATATCAATTAGCAAAACAAGTTGGGTTTGAGAACATAAATATAGATTTAATGATAGGACTACCAAACCAAACTATTCAAGACATAAAGCATGATTTAGAAGAAATACAAAGGTTAAGCCCTAATCACGTAAGTGTATATTCATTAATAGTAGAAGAAAATACAAAAATTGAAAAGTTAATAAATGATGGAGAATTACAATTACCAACAGAAGAAACAGAAAGACAAATGTATTGGTATGTGAAAAATAAATTAGAAGAAATAGGATATAAACATTACGAAATTTCCAATTTTGCAAAGTTGGGAAAAGAATCAAAACATAACTTAAATTGTTGGGAACAAAAACAATATATTGGATTAGGTGCATCAGCACATTCGTATTTAAATGGAATACGCTATTCAAATGCTAAATTTACTCAAAATTGTGAAGGAGACTTATTTAAATGGGATTTTAAAAATAAGAAAATAGAAGAAAAACAAAATTTAGAAGATAAAAAAAGAGAATATATGTTATTAGGTTTAAGAAAAATAGAGGGGGTAAGTATAAAAAAATTTAAAGAAAAATATGTAGATAATCCTATTTATTTATATAGAAAAGAGTTAGAAAAATTAGTTACACAAAATTTGTTAATAATTGATGGAGATAACATTAGATTAACGAACAAAGGAATTGATTTAGCAAACCTTGTATGGCAAGAATTTGTGTAACGTAATCTTATACTGCAAGGGGGCAAGTGTCTAAAAAGCATTATTTGTAACAATTCGGGAAGACCAACAAATTACAGACTTTTTATAAAGTGGGTAGAATAATTGTATTTTTTCATAACTTTGTGTGTCGCAACTTCCATAATTAAAAATACTAGTATGTAAGTTGCTCCAATCGCACTCGTTTCACTCGTTTGGTCGCTTACGCAGTTATTAAAAAATACAATTATTCTACCCACTTTGTATTAAAGTCTGTTATGTAGTTGGGAGTTACAAATAAATAATATATTACTATTTGGACCATACAATTATAAATTTGGCTGTGAATAGTAACCATTATTTAGTAATCTTTTTATAAAAAAATAAAAAAGTACTTGTCAAAGTGAGAAAAAAGTGATATAAATATGGGTAAATATATAACAACAACGCTACATAAATAAAAACGAAAGAAAGGAAAGGGAAAGATAATGGAAAAAATAAAAAAGTTAAAAGGCTTTGACAAGAAAAAACAAAGGAGAAGGAAAGAACAAAAGGGAATTACACTAATAGCACTTGTAATTACAATCATTGTTTTGTTGATACTAGCAGCAGTAAGTATAGCAACATTAACAGGAGAAAATGGAATACTAACAAAAGCAAATCAAGCAAGGGAAGATACTAAACGAGAGGGCAGTAGAGAAAGAATAGAAGTAGCAGTAATGGCAAGTTATGATGAGAATGGCAATTTTGATTCAGAACAATTTAAAAAAGAAATTGAAAAAGAAGGCGGAAAGGTCTTAGATGAGAATGAAGATAAAATTGTGGTAGAAGTGGATGGATATGAAGTAACAGTAGATGCTGAAACAGGAGAAATTCTAAATGTAGAAAAGGCAGGAGGAGTAAGACCACAAATAGAAGTAAATTTATATACAGAATCAGGAGAAACATTAGAAGAGGGAAAAAGCTATGATACAGTAGTATTAACAGTAAAAGTAACAAATGAAAGTGAATTAGGAAAAATAGATGAAATAATAGTAGTAGATGAAAGTGGAGAAAAACAAACAGAAATAGATAAAGTAGGAGATGGACAAAAAAGTTTTAAAGTAGCAGGAAAAGGAAAATACACAATAACAGTAAGAGCAACAACAGAAAATGTACAAAAGTCAGCAAGTATAACAACAAGTGTAAAAGTAGCACCAGCAGAATGGAAAACAACAACGGCAGATGACAAGGAATGGTATGACTATGGAGCAACAGTAAACAAACCAAAATTAGTAGGAGACATGACACCGATAAAATACACAGGAGATATAACAGATGGAGAAAATAAATGGGCAAATGCAATAACAGCAGATGGAAGTATGTGGGTATGGATACCAAGATATGCGTATAAAATAACAAAAGGATATCACACAAAAGATGCAGGAACAATAGACATAAAATTCTTAAGCGGAACAGGAAATACAACATTAGATGGGAGTTCAGAAACAATATTAACAGACCTAGGAGTAACATATGAAAAAAGCAGTAATGAAATTGAGACTAATGACAAGCAAATAGAATTCTTGGTACATCCAGCATTTACAGGAGTACCAGAAAACGGAGGATGGAAAACAGATGTAACAGGAATATGGGTAGCAAAATTTGAGCCAACAGATGTGTCAGAAGGACAAGATAAAAGTAAAATGGCAATAAAAGCAGGAGTAAGAAGTTTAACAGATATGACAATAAACAAGCAATATCAATTAGCAAAAGGAAGTACATTTGGAGAAAGCTTAACAGCAGAGCAATTAGGAAGTCATATGGCAAAAAATAGTGAATGGGGAGCAGTAGCATATTTGTCTCAAAGTAAGTATGGAAGAAAAGAAAATAGTCAGGATATAGAAAAAAATACAAGTAGCAATTATTATACAGGAGGAAGTAATACAAAGACAACGATTTATACAACAAATAAAGCTCAGAGTACAACAGGCAATGCAACAGGAATATATGATATGGTAGGAGGAGCTCATGAACGTGTAGCATCATATATATATATTGCAAATAATAGTTATTTAGAAACTAATGGAGGAGAAAGCGAAGGCGATTTATATGGAGCAGATGAAAATGAAAGAAGTACGAGTGATAAATATAAAACAGTATATAAACATAGTAATGGGCAAGAGTCGGATTATAATGCTTGTGGAAATGTAAAAGGAGATGCAATATACGAAACATCTAATCAGTACGGTAGTACTACAGGTTCATGGCATAACGCGTGCGCTTACTTCCCGTATTCGGACAATCCGTTCTTCGAACGTGGAGGCTCTTGCAGTAATAGTAATGCTGGTTCGTTCTTCTTCAGTCTTACGGGTGGCGCTGCTTATTCGGACACTTCGTTCCGCGTTGTCCTTGTGCCTTAGTCCGCTTTGGTGTGGCCTTGTACCTTGTTCCCTTTAATCGGCACGAGTTTGGGATTAGGAGAACACAAAAATACGGGTATTGTAAATGTTATAATAATATGTAGGAATATGACAAAGAAAATGGATATTGTATAATATGGTGTGTGAAAATAAAAAGCACATCATATTATTTTTTTATAAAAGGAGGGAAAAAGATGCAAGAAACAGATATAGATATAGTAAAACTATTAATAGAAAAAATGCCAGAAGAAAATGAAATACAAAG
>CANQTZ010000074.1 GCA_947626865.1 uncultured Clostridia bacterium | reverse complement strand
GGAGCCGTGTGAAGTGAGAACTTCACGCACGGTTCTGAGAGAAGCTTGAGGGGAAGTTCCTCAGGCTTACTTACTCCATTTAAAATTGCTTACGGTTAACCCTAAATACTAAATATTTATTATATAAATTAATTTATATAATGATTATATAATTTTAATTAAAAAAAGGCGAACCCATTTTATTTATCATCTTATTATTATTTTTTTATTATTGTTATTATTATTATTTATATTAAATTTTTAACATTAAATCATTCAGTTGCTTAACAACTTGATGTGTAGTTTCTTTACATCAAGTCATCAAGTTTCTTAACGGCTTGATGTGTAGTTTCTTTATCCAAATTCAAAATCTCATATAATTTATCAAAATTCAAAGTGTACCATCTCTTATGTGGTATCCCTTCATATTTCTCAATTACAATTTTTCTTTGTACTAGCTTTGCAATAGCTTTTCTTTGATAATAACTAGAAATTCCAGTATTATTGAATATATTTTCTCTTGTAGAGTAGAAAAATCCATTTTCTAATTTATTATATTTTTCCCAGTATGAATATTCACTACATAATTCTCCAATCAATATTGCACACTCTAATCCTAATTTTCTAATTAAAATTTTATTTACTATGATATAGCCTTTATTTGTTAATACATTCATCCTTATTTCTCCATTTTCTCTTTATTTAATAAATAGAATTTTTAGAATTCTATTTAAATAGGCGAAATAAGATATATAATTTTCCCAAAAATTTTATTTTATCTCCAAAAAATAAAGTGCCTAGACACTTTATTTTGCTGTATAAAATTAGTTATTATTTATTAGGGTTAATAAGTAATTCCCCTCATCTGGAGTACCATGACCAGCATCTAGTACAATTACTCTATTAGTTACAGGAACTGCCATTGTAGGAATTAGCATAGGCTCAGTTCTATAATGCATATTAGAAAAAAGAAGAGAAAGAACTAAACTTACAGTAATAAGCGTTAATCTTTTAATCATTTCAATTTTTTGTATAATGTAATTTTATACAAATCTCCTTTAATAAAAATATTTAGGTTTTTAGATACCTATAAACTTTAAATACCTAATAAATTTTATGCAAAAGAAAAATAAAAATGCAAAAAAATCCATGCCACCTAAAAAGGTAGCATGAATTTAGACGAAATCATAAATCAAACTTCGATTGAATACCATGCGCTATACCAGAAATACAGTTAACATTAGTTAACTTTTCCTGATTACCAAAAAATTGTTTATAAATACTACTATTAGTATCAAAGGAACAACTGCGGATTGCACGATATATTGCCATTGATACACTTCTTTCAGTTATACTGTATTTTTTAGCAATTTTAAAGTAAATTTCATTAAGCTTTGGTTTATGTTCAGAATTAATAATTAGTATAATAGCCTCTCTAAGGTATTCAAATCCTGAGTTACTAGGAAAAAAGTGTAATTTTAATAATACAGCTGTAACTCGAGAATATAAATTTTTAGTTTTTGTTGTTTTCTTAGAAGTTTGCATTACAGCCAAATGCAGAGCATTTATAATCTCTGGATCCCGCTCTTGCAACAGTTCTAAAAGTTGAGCCTTAAATTCATCTTTCGTCATAATGTTTTAAATAGAAGGATTAGCTTCCTTCTGCTCCTTTCACTAAAATTATATAATAATTGTACCAAATTTTTAGTAAAAAGTCAAATTATGTAAAGTAGAATAATTGCAAAAAGTAAAAGCACCAATATATTGATTTTTTATTAAAAAAATCAGTTATATATTTAGTGCTTTTATTTTTATAATAAAATTGACAGAATTTATTGATTGATGTTACTATCTGAATTTGTATTAGTTTCATTATTTGTATTTAAAGTTCCAGAGTTAGTGTCTGCATTCTGAGCAGGAGCATCAAAATTGTTATTTAAATTTTGAGCAGGAGCATCAAAATTAGTGTTTAAGTTCTGAGCAGGAGCTTCAAAATTACTGTTTAAGTTTTGAGCAGGAGCATCAAAATTAGTGTTTAAGTTCTGAGCAGGAGCTCCAAAATTGTTATTTAAATTTTGAGCAGGAGCTTCATAATTATTGTTTAAATTTTGAGCAGGAGCATCAAAATTATTATTTAAATTCTGAGTAGTAGCTTCAAAATTATTGTTTAGATTTTGAGTAGTAGCTTCAAAATTATTGTTTAGATTTTGAGCAGTAGCATCAAAATTATTATTTAAATTCTGAATAGGAGCTTCAAAATTATTGTTTAGATTTTGAGTAGGAGCTCCGTAATTAGTGTTTGAATTTTGAGTAGGTGTTCCATAGTTAGTGTTTCCATTTTGCATTGAATTTCCATATTGATTATAGTTTTGGTTGTTATTTCCATAATTCATATTTTGGTTTTGTGGTCCAAATGAATTTTGGTTATTTTGTGTTCCATTATTTGCAGGTGCAACTTGAGCTCCAATATATTGTGCATCACCAAAACCTAAAATTAAATAAAAGATAAATGGAAGAAGAACTAATCCTACTGTAAAAGCGCCTTCTTTTCCAAATGCTTGTGCTAATTTGTAACTTACATATATGTTCATACCAAATATTACAAATGGAGAAATAAATGTACCAACAAAAGGAATAATTCCTATAAAGTTTACTAAAACAAGCCATGGAGAAATACCTATAATTTTATATAAAATTACCATATTATATATTGGAATAAGTGATTTCCAACCTTCTTCTCCTGCTTTTTTAAATATTTTCCATTCTGCAATGACTAGAAGTACATAAAGAGCTATAAATACAAGTAAAAATACACCTAATCCTGCGAACACTGCACCAAGCAATCCTGATGTTATACTGTCATCAATACTACTAGAACTATAGTAGCTTCCATAATCGTACATAGTTATATTATCCCCCTTTAAAAAAATTATTATATTCTTATTTTGACATTTTTATGCATTAATGTCAATATTTAGAACAAAATTAAAGAAAGTTTTTGACATCTAGCTAATACTATGGTATAAATTTATTTATGAGTAAGAAATTATTAATAACGGAAAAACCTTCAGTAGCAATGGAATTTGCAAAAGTAATTGGAGAAAATGGACAAAGAAAAAATGGTTATATCGAATCAAAGGATTGGGTAATTACTTGGTGTGTTGGTCATTTAGTAACAATGAGTTATCCAGAAAAATATGATGAGAAACTAAAATTGTGGAGGCTTGATACTCTTCCATTTATACCTAAAGAGTGGAAATATGAAGTTATTAAAGGTGTTGAGAAACAATTTGAGATAATAAAAAATCAACTTAGTAGGGATGATGTTGATACAATTTATGTAGCAACTGACTCTGGACGAGAAGGAGAATATATATATAGATTAGTTGATCAAGAAATAAAAGTTCAAAATAAAGATAAAAAAAGAATTTGGATTGATTCACAAACTGAAGAAGAAATAAAAAGAGGAATTAAAGAAGCAAAAGAATTATCAGAATACGACAGTTTATCAGATAGCGCATATTTAAGAGCTAAAGAGGATTATTTAATAGGTATAAATTTTTCAAGAATGCTTTCAATAATTTATGGAAGAAAGCTAGCAAACTCCATTGGAGAAGAAAGGGCTTCTATATCTGTTGGAAGAGTAATGACATGTGTTTTAGGAATGGTAGTAAAAAGAGAACGAGAAATTAGAAACTTTGTAAAAATGCCATTTTATAAAATATCTGGAGAATTTATAAAAGATAATCAAGATGAAATAAGTTTAAATGCCGAATGGAAAGTAAGTGAAAGTTCAAAATATTGGCAGTCACCAAAATTATATAATGAAGTAGGCTTTAAGAAAGAAGAAGATGCAAAAGAATTTATAAAAGAATTAAAAGATAAGAAAATAGTAGTACAAGAAGTAAAAAAATCAAAACAAAAAGAAAATGCACCACTTTTATTTAATTTAGCTGAAATACAAAATGAATGTACCAAAAGATTTAAAATAAAACCAAATGAAACACTTGAAATAATACAAAATTTATATGAAAAAAAGCTTGTAACATATCCTAGAACTGATGCTAGAGTACTTTCGAGTGCAGTTGCAAAAGTAATTACAAAAAATTTAAATGGAATTGCAAAAGGCTATAAGAATGATGAAGTTCAAGGATTTATAAAACAAATGAGAGAAGAAAAATTCTCCACAAATTTAGTAAAGACGAAATATGTAAATGATAGCAAAATAACAGACCATTATGCTATTATACCAACAGGGCAAGGATATGAAAACTTAGAAAAATTGCCTAGTTTACAACAAAATGTTTACAACATTATAGTAAAAAGATTTTTAGCTATTTTTTATCCGCCAGCTGAATATGAAAAATTGAATATTGCTTTAGATGTAGAAGGAGAAAAATTTAATGCTAGTTCCAAAATTTGTGTAAAAAAAGGTTATTTAGAAGTATTAAAAAAACAAAAAGAAACATCTAATACAAATGAACAAAACATAAGTGATTTTAAAGTCAAAAAAGGAGAGGTGTTAGATGTAAAAAATTATGAAATCAAAGAAGCAGAAACAACACCTCCAACAAGATATAATTCAGGCTCCATGATTTTAGCAATGGAGAATGCAGGAAAACTTATAGAAGAAGAAGAATTAAGAGAACAAATAAAAGGAGCAGGAATAGGAACTAGTGCAACAAGAGCAGAAATAATAAAAAAATTAGAAAAAATTAATTATATAGAAATTAATTCAAAAACACAAATAATAACTCCTACAAAAAAAGGTGAATATATTTATGACATAGTTTATTCGTCTATGCCAGATATGTTAAATCCAAAACTTACAGCAAGTTGGGAAAAAGGATTAGAAATGGTTGCAAAAAAAGAAATAAAATCTGAAGAATTTATGACGAAACTTGAAAATTATATTAATGGTAAATTTAATAAGCTAGTTATAAGAAGATAACGTGTCAATAATAAATTGCTTTACATAAAATGGACTAGACAAGTTTTTATTTTTATGTTATAACTATATATAGGATTGGAGGTATAGAACCATAAATAAGGTAAAAAAAGTAATAGTAGGAGTAAGAACGTTTACAAAATTATTTGTGATATTAGTAATCTCAGCAATAATTATATTAGGAATAATTCAATTTACATATAAACAAACATATAGCGTAAGCCTTAATGGAGAAATTATAGGTTATACAAAAGATAAAGTAAACTTGCAAAAAAGAATAAATGATTATATATCTTCAGGCAATGGAGATGATGTAGCTTTTGTAGAAGTTAAAGATTTACCTATATATACAGCATGTTTATTAAAGAAAAATGTAGAAACTAATGATGATGAAATATTTGAAAAAGTAACTTCAGCAGGAACATCATATTATAAATATTATGCTATAACAAACAATAATACAGAAAAGGTTTATGTAGAAAATTTTCAACAAGCAGAAGATGTAGTTAATCAACTAAAAGAAAAAAATAGTGCAAATTCTGCAAACCTTGGAATTGTTGAAAAATATGAAACTGCAAAAGCTGAGTTTAAAGAAGTAAGTCAATGTGTAGATGAACTATATGAAAAAAAGATTACAGTTACGTCTGGTTCTCCATATAAAAATATAGGGAAACAAATAATATCAGAAGCAAGTGTTCCAACAAATTTAGGAATATCACTAATTAGACCAATATCAGGAACGATATCATCAAGATTTGGAATTAGATCAAGGGATAATCATAAAGGATTAGATATTGCAGCACCTAAAGGAACAGCCATAAAAGCAGCAGCAGCAGGAACAGTTATTTTTTCAGGAAATGGTGCTGGACATGGGTACTCTGGATATGGAAATGTAGTTGTTGTAAAATCAACAAGTTCAGTAGTAATTTTATATGGACATTGTAGTGAAGTAAATTGTAGAACAGGTGAACAAGTAGCACAAGGTCAAATAATTGCAAAGGTAGGTTCAACAGGTATATCATCAGGAAACCATTTACATTTTGAAATCAGGTATAATGGAAGTGCAATAAATCCACAAAATTATGTTTATAATTAATAATAAATCTGCTTTTATTAGAAAATAATTAAAGCAGATATTTTATTGTACAAATTTTGCTCCATTTCTATCAAAAACATTTACATAACAATTATACCAAAATTGCACTAAGTTGTATATTAAAAGGGAATGTAAGAATTAGTGCAATTGATAATATTTATAATTGCATTTACTTTTTCACTTGACGCATTAGAATTTAAAAGTTTTTTTGAATAATAATGGTTTGATTTTAATGAAAAATATGGTAAAATAAATGTATGAAAATTAAAAGATGTAAAATTCAAGCATATAATAGTGAAGGAGAAAAATAATAAATGTTACAATCAGAAATAAAAGAGGAATTAAACGAAAAATATATACGCTATGCAAAGGAAAATCAAAAATTTGATAGAAAAAGTGCAAAAAAAGATATAAAAGAAATAGCAAATCATATTGCAGGTTTTGCAAACGCAGATGGTGGAACTTTAGCTATTGGTATAACTGATGACGGAAAATTAGAAGGATTTGAAAATTATGGAAATAAATCAGAGAATATATTAAAAAGTAGTGTACAATATTTAAAGACAATTCCTGAAATAAAAACTGAAAAATTGAATATAATAAATAGTAATGGACATGAAGATTTTATTTTATTATTACATATTGAAATAAGTCACAATTCTTTAATACGTAATGTTAAAGATGAAGTTTATTTGCGAAGAGGTGATTCAACAATAAAATTAACAGATGAACAAATTCAAATTTTAAAAGTTGATAGACCTGAAATATCATATGAAAATCAGGTTGTACTTGAAAGTACAATAGATGATATAGATACAGATATGGTAAATATATATAAAAAATCTATTAATGCTGAAAATAAGAGCGACCTAGATGTATTAAAAGCAAGCCACTTTTTAAAAGAAATAAACGGAGTATTACATTTGACAAATGCAGGTGTACTATTATTTGCAAAAGACCCAACAATATTCTTTCCATGTGCAAGGCTTAGAGTAATAAAATATTCAGGAAATAATATGCAAACAGGAGAAAGCTTAAATATTATAAAAGAAGAAACATTTAGACTTCCGCTATATAAATTAATTATAGAAGCACAAAAATTTATAAAAATTCAATTAAGAGATTTTAACCATTTAAATAAAGAAGGAATTTTTGAAAAAGTCCCTGAATATCCTGAATTTGCTTGGCTTGAAGGTATTACCAATGCTGTTACACACAGAAATTATGCAATGCTAGGTGAACATATTAAAGTATTCATATTTGATGATAGAATGGAAATTAGAAGTCTAGGTAAATTACCAGGATTAGTAACATTGGAAAATATGAGAAATGTAAGATATGCACGTAATACAAAAATTTCTGAAACATTACTTGATTTAGGTTTAGTAAAGGAACTAAATGAAGGTGTGTCTCGTATATATGAAGAAATGAGTAAATTTTTCTTAGATGAACCAGAATATATGTATGAAGATGGAGATATTTTAAAGTTAACTTTAAAAAATAACATAGTAATGAGAGATAAAAGAGTACATGAAACTCTTCAAAAAAATGAAACCATAAAAAACAATTGGGAATTACTAACATATATAGAGAAAGATATTTTAAGTTTTATTAATGATAGAGGAGAAGCTAATACAACTGAATTAACAAAATACACAGGTAGATCTAGAAATACTGTGCTTAGTTATTTAAGAAAATTAGAAGATTTAGAAATTATAGAATGGATTGGTACTAGTAATCATGATCCAAAAAAGAAATTTATATTAAAAAAATAATATTAGATTTTATAAATATTTGATGATTAATTGACTAGTAATTGACCAGTATTTGACTAGTAATTGACTAGTATTTGACTAATACTTGACTAGTATATAACAAGTAAATAAAATATAAAAAGTGTGAAAAAGACTTTCAAACCAAAAGTTAAATTTCACACTTTTTTGACAATCTTTATTGGAAATTTTAATTATATCTTGTATTTTTTATATTTTTAATGTAAAATGAATAAAGATTTTATCACATAAAGTAAGGTACTTTTTTAATTTTGGTACACAAATTTGACAAAAATTTTTGCGTATCGGTATTACAATAATTAAAAAAGTAAGGAGTGGATAAGGATGTTACAAAATATTTCAAAAAAATATGAAGAAAGAATAGACGAAACAAAAATTAACTATAAAGAAATTTTTTCAAAAATTTTTAGCATACAAAATATATTTGTATATATATTAACTTTTATGATATCAATGGTCGGATTTGGCGTCAATTCAGTTGTTATAGCACCATTTGGACTTGCCTTAGTTGCAGCAAGTATAAGTAATG
>CANQTZ010000073.1 GCA_947626865.1 uncultured Clostridia bacterium | reverse complement strand
AAAATTTTCTAATTTTCCCCCTTTCCGTTTTCACGAAAAGGGACAAATCAGAAAATTTTCCTCTTAAGCGATTAAAACCGCTTAAAAGCTATTATTCAATTGCTGTTGCTGTAAACTAGTCTCTCGCTATGTTTTAGGTTAGTTTTCACAGCGTACAGTCCTACTTATACAAAGCTGAACGAAACCCAATGCTGCTGCCGCTGCTGGAAGCGCTATTGCTAAGACGGTCAGAAGCTGGAAAGTAGCTGCCGTAGCTGTTGTAATTGCCTCCCCTATGGCAACAAGGAGAGTTGGAACTCGCAGTGTATTGCTCTAATGTCCATTCCCTGACATTTCCTGCTATATCATATATATTTAATACACTATTTCTTCCGTTTATTTCCGTTTTCTTCTACTTCTGCTCCTGTTGTTAATAAGACACCTTTACTTGATGGCTTTGTGCATGGTGCATCTTTGAAACTTGCTCCGTTATCTTCTGAATACTTTCCTTTGGTAACTGTAAATTCCGCATCTTTGTAATTCCCCCAAGTGGTTGAATTTGATTTTAATTCAGCTTGTGTTTTTCCTTCTTTTGTTTCTATAAACTTCATTACTAAGTCCCATTGGATTCCAAACATTAAACTACTTTCATATTCCCCAGATTTCATACTACTCGCTTTCTCTTGTGCTTGACTACATGTTACATAATTATATGGATATGCTCCTTCTTTACATACTGGTGTTGGTAAATTACTGTCACTTGAACCTGTTCTCGGATTATCTGCTATTCCCATCTCGTATTGCCCTATCCAGAACCCTCCATTTTCATATACACTTTTTAACATCTTTTCTTTTAATTCTTTATATTCTGCTAATGACAATCCACATCCAGTTTTTAATTGTTGTTTAGTTTCATCTCCTCCTACTGTGCTTTCTGTTACTAAAGTTCCACTATCATCTTTTGCATACCATTCGTCTTTACTACTGTCTCTATAAGAACTTGCATAATTTTGTAAATCTGTTTCTATATTAGTATATTCTGTTTCTGTAAAATTTGTGATTTCCAATTTCGCTGTTTTATACACATCAGCTGTCTTTGGCACTTCTATCCATACGTAACTATTTCCATCCTTATCTTCTATTACTAATCCCGTTTCTAAAGTCGTTTCTTCTTTTTGACTAAATTTGCTACTTGGCAAATATGGTGTCGTTTCTTCTGTTGTTGGCAAACTTCCTCCTGTTTCTCCTGTATCTCCTATTTTTCCATATAACTCTGCATATGGTATTTCTTGTCCAGTTTTACTTGTAAAACTATCTGCTCCTGGCTCTCCTTCTACATAATCTTTTCCTTTTAATATTTCTTGTATTTTTTCATTTGTTATACTTCCGTCTCCACCATTTGCTAAATCGTCTGTTACATATGCTGCTATGTCTAATTTCGCCTGCTCTTTTGCATCCTCTCTTTGTGTCTCCTCTTTTGCTGTATTTGCCTTACTTAGTATTCCATTCTCCCCTGTTAATGTCGCAATACTTACTGCCGCTAAGATTAACAAAACAATGATAGTGATAACCAATGCAATCAATGTGATACCTTTTTGTCTATTTTGCTTCTTATTTTTTGCACATTCCTTATTTCTCTTTAACTTCTCCATTTCTTGTTCCTCCTTCGTTATTTTTAATTTGATAAAATTAATTTTTTACAAAATCTTTTCTATTTATTTACATTATTTCCACTTTTGTAAATATTATTCAAGCACATTTTTATTATTTAATATAACAGGAAAGCCATACTTTTCTATTATATTAAATACTTTTATGCCAAGATTTTCATATTCGAAAATCTTGTATTTTTGAATAAAGAATATGCAATTTTCAATGTACTTTTTTCATTTACAAAAATAGCTAATAACATATATTCAAATTATACTATTAGTTTTTATTTTTGACAAGTACCTTTTTAAAAAAATAACTAGTAACATTATATTTGTATTTTTTATATTATTTTCAATACAATATATTGACTTGTTTTTTTTTGTTTGGTAAAATATTCCATGTAAATATTTGTCGAAATATGAAAGGTGGAATATTAAATGATTTCAAATTATTGTATTTATTTTCAAACCTTATCAAAACAAGAAAAATTGGAGCAAGTTCTTTTTATATTAGCATTTCTTTTAGTTTTTTTTGCTATTTGCAGTTTTCTAATCTTTTTAAAATCTAAATATTTAGATGATACCAAAGATTCTATATGGCAAAAGTTTTTAAAAAAATTATAGCTTGCATTTTTAGTATCTAAAGAGGAATATTGGAGTAAAGGATTTTATTGTATTTTCATTATAATTTCACTTGCATCTAAAGTGCAAATTTCTTCTTCTCCAGTTTCCATATTTTTTACTTTTATTTTATTTGTTGAAATTTCATCTTCGCCAATTACTATCACATAAGGAATTTTTAATTTATCTGCATATTTCATTTTAGCTTTTAGCTTTTTATTATTCAAATAAATTTCAGTTTTTATGCCTAACTTTCGTAAATCTGTTGCAAGAGCAATTGGCTTTTCTAAATTTTCTAGCATTGGTATAATTAAAACTTGCGAAATTGATTTTTGCTGTGCTTTTATTAAATTCAATTCATTTAATTTATAAAACAAGCGTGTTAACCCAATTGAAATTCCAACACCTGGTAGCTTTTTATCTGTATAATATTGTGCTAAGTTTTCATATCTACCTCCAGAACATACACTGCCTAATTCCCTGTAATCATTTAAAAATGTTTCATACACAGTCCCTGTATAATAATCTAATCCCCTTGCAATTGTTAAATCCACTTTAAAATTATTTTCTGGAACACCAAATAGCCTAATATATTTTACTACTTGTTTTATTTCTTCAACTCCTTTTGCATAAGTTTTATTATCAATATCTAAACTTTCTAACATTTGTATTTTTTCGTCAGATGTTCCTTTTGTTGTTATAAAATCTATTATTTTTTGTACTGATTTTTCTTCAATGTTCAAATCTTGCAATTCTTTGATTACCGCTTCTTTTCCTATTTTCTCAATTTTATCTATAATCCTTAAAATATCTGTTGCATTTTCTTTTTGATTGATATTTTCAAATAATCCATTCAAAATTTTACGATTATTAATGCAAATAGTAAAATCATCAAAACCTAATTCTTTAAAAATTGTATAAATTACACTTGGAAGTTCTGCATCATTAATAATATCTAACTCTTCATCTCCAATGATGTCAATATCACATTGATATAGTTCTCTATACCTGCCTTTTTGTGGCTTTTCTCCGCGATATACTTTTCCAATTTGATATCTTCTAAAAGGGAAACTTAGATTTCCATAATTCTTGGCTACATACTTAGAAAGCGGAACTGTTAAATCAAACCTTAAAGATAAGTCTGTATCTCCTTTTGTAAAGCGATAAATTTGTTTTTCCGTTTCGCCACCTGCTTTTGCAAGTAACACTTCTGATAATTCTAAAATTGGTGTATTAAGTGGTAAAAAACCAAATTTTTGATATGTATTTTCTATTTTTTGTTTCATTTGATTAAATAAAATTTGTTCACTTGGCAATAATTCCATTGTTCCTGCTAATGTTCTTGGTTCTGTTTTGTTCATAGTAAATCACGTTCCTTTCTTGCTTGCTTTTCAAAATAACTTTGGCTTTAATTCTAAATAAATTGGTTTTTCGTCTTTTAGCATTGTAACCATTCCATGTCCTGGATAAATAAAAGTTTCATCTGGTAAAACCATAATTTTGTTTTCAATTGACTTTAAAATGTCTTCTCTATTAGAAGTTGGTAAGTCTGTTCTTCCCCATGTTCCTCTAAATAATGTATCTCCTGAAAACAAACAATTTTCCTTTTCACAATATAGGCTACTGCTTCCTTTTGTATGACCTGGTGTGTGAAAGATGGTAAATGCTAAACTCCCCAGATGTATTGTATCTCCATCATCTACCCTTGAATCTGCTTCTAGCTCTATTGTTTGGCTTGCAATATAAGGTGTTAAATTAATTTCTGGGTTGTTTAGTCCTTCTGCATCATAACGATGAATTAAAATTTTCCCACCACATCTTTGTTTTAATTCTGGCACTCCCATTATATGATCTCCATGACAATGGGTTAAATAAATATATTTTAGTTTTCCTTCTAAAATTTTAATCATTTCTTCAATTTCTTCCACATTTCCAGCTGGGTCTATTACCATTGTTTCTTTTGTTTCTTCATCTACTAAAATATAACAATTGGTTGGATCTCCAATCCATGTATCTATTTTTAATTCCTTTAGTTTCATTTTTGTTTCCTTTCTTTTATTGCTTTGCATATATAGATTATTTTTTTCTTCTTACTTCATATACGCTATCTACTTTTCTAATTGCTTTTTGTGCTTTGTATAATTCGTCTAAACTTTCTACTTCTAGTGTCATTTCAATAATTGCTATACGCTCTTTGGTGGTTCTGGTATTTACATTTAAAAGTTTTACTTTTGTTGTTGTAATTTCTTTTAAGATGTCAACTAATAAACTGCTTCTGTCACTTGAAAAGATTTCTATATCAGCTTGATATGTGGTAGCATTTTTGTCATACCACTCTACATCAATCATTCTGTTTTCGTCTGAGAATAATTCTTTTACATTAACACAATCTTTTCTATGCACTGATACGCCTCGCCCTTTTGTGATGTAGCCGACAATTTCATCTCCTGGAAGTGGATTACAACATTTTGATAATTTTACTAAGCAGTTGTCTATTCCCTTTACTATAATTCCTGAGTCTGTAGGCTTGATTTTTTGTTTTCTTGATTTTGCTAATTCTTCTATTTTTGCTTCGATGTTTTCTTCTTCATGTTCTTTTCTGTATTCTTGTAACATTCTTGCTATTACTTTTCCTGAAGAATTTGCTCCAAATCCTACTGCCTCATACATTTCTTCTATGCTTTTGTATTTGTATTTTTCTAACATTGGTTCTATGTATTGGTTTTTAAATAAGTCTGAATGTAAAAAGCCAATTCGTTTTAGTTCTTTTTCGATTAAATCTTTTCCTTTTTCAATGTTTTGTGCCTTTTCTGCTTTTTTAAACCAACTTAAGATTTTATTTTTAGCACTTGTGCTTTTTACAAATTTTAGCCAGTCTCTGCTTGGTCCTTTGGAATTGTCTGATGTGATAATTTCTACAATGTCTCCACTTTTTAAGGGTGTTATGATTGGCATCATTTTGTTGTTTATTTTGCATCCTGTCATTCTATGTCCTACTTCTGCATGTATCATATATGCAAAGTCTATTGGGGTTGCTCCTTGTGGTAAAACTTTTATTTCTCCTTTTGGGGTAAACAGATATACTTCGTCTTCAAATAGTTCGGTTTTTAATGCGTCTAAAAATTCTTGTGGATCTTGTAATTCGTTTTGTGATTCTAATGTTTCTCTTAGCCACGATAGTTTGTCTTCTTTTACTTCGACTGTTGTTTTTTTGCCAAAGTAATTTGCTTCTTTGTATGCCCAATGGGCTGCAATACCGTATTCTGCAATTTTGTGCATTTCCCAAGTGCGTATTTGTACTTCGAATGGTGTTCCTTTGTCTCCTAATAATGTAGTGTGTATTGATTGATACATGTTTGGTTTTGGTACTGCTATATAGTCTTTAAATCTTCCTGGCATTGGATGGTACATTTCGTGTACTACTCCTAGTGCTAGATAACAGTCTTTGACTGTTTTTACTAAAATTCGTAATGCAAATAAATCATATATTTGGTCTAGAGTTTTTCCATCTCGCTTCATTTTTTTGTAAATACTATATAAATGTTTTGCTCTTCCTGTTACTTCTACTTCTATTCTTTGTTTTTTTAACTCGGCACATATATCGTTTTTGATTTTTTTTATAAATTCTAGTCTTTCTTCTCTTTTTTTGTTTATTCCTTCTACTAATTCGTGATATTCTTCTGGGTATAAGTATTTGAATGCTATGTCTTCTAGTTCCCATTTTAAAGAATATAATCCTAAACGATTGGCAAGTGGTGCATATAATTCCATTGTTTCTCTTGCTTTTTCTATTTGTTTGTCTCTTCTTAGATTTTTTAGGTTTCTCATGTTTACAAGTTCATCTGCTAATTTTATTAGAATTACTCTTACATCTTTACCCATTGCTAAAAACATTTTTCGGTAATCTTCTACTTGTTGTTCTTCTATTGAAGTGAATTGCAAAAGTCCTAGTTTAGCAACTCCTTCTACTATTTCAACAATTTCTTCGCCAAATTCTTTTTTGATGTCTGCTTGCGTTATTTGTGTGTTTTCTGTTATGTTGTTCAAAAATGTTGCAACTATTGTTTTGTCATCCATTCCAATGTCTGCTAAAATATATGCTACATTAAGTAGATGGGTTAGATATGTTTTGTCTTTTTGCTTTCTTTTTTCTTCATATGCTTTGTTGGCATATTCATAGGCTTTCATAATCCATCTAGTATCCATCCTTCTTGTGTGTTCTTTTCTTTTCATTAATACATCTTTTATTGTTATTTCTTTTTCTTCATGCATCCTAGACTCCCCCTTCGGCTGTTTGTTTATAGTGATTTCATTATGTCTTTCATGTTGATTTGCAAACTTTCTACTCCATTGTAACTGTTAATTTCTATTGTTCCTACTATGTCTATTTTGTCTCCAATACGATATTCTTCTCCTAAATATCCTAAGTTGAATCCTATTCCATTGATTATTGTGTTGTTATCTTTTAAGGTTAATTTTAAGTGTTTTCCTTCTGATAGTGCTCGTATTGAGTCGATTTTTAGATTTTTAAATTCAAATACTGGTACTCTGTTGCCTTCTCCAAATGGTTCTAACTGTTTTAAACTTTCAACCATTTCTTTGCTGATGTTTTTTAAATCTATTTTGCTATCTACTTGGATTACTGGCATAATTTTATCTATGTGTGCTTCTTTGGCTATTAGTTCGAATTGTTCTTTAAATTTTTCAAATTGTTCTTGTTTTATAGTTATTCCAACTGCCATACTGTGTCCACCAAATTTTTCGAGGCTATTTGTGCATTTCATTAGTGCTTCATGTAAATCAAATCCTGGTATGCTTCTTCCAGAGCCTTTTCCAATTCCATCTTCTCCAAAACTTAGTAATATGCTTGGCTTAAAGTACATTTCTGTGATTTTTGAAGATACTATGCCAATTACTCCATGATGCCATTGTTTTCCTCCTACTATGATGGTGTTTTTTTCGTCTAAATGTTCTTTTTGGATTTGTTCTACGGCATTTTCAAAAATGTTTTTTTCCGTTTCTTGTCTGATACGATTATGTTCGTTTAGTTTTCTTGTTAATTCATTTACTTCATTTATATTTTTTGATAATAATAGTTCTAGCGCTTCTTCTGCTTTTCCCATTCTTCCACAAGCATTTATTCTTGGGGCTACTCCAAAGGAAATTGTGCTTGAATCAATTTTTTTATATCCAGATGAGTTTAATATTGAACGTAATCCAATGTTTTTTGTTTGTTGAATTAACATCATACCAAGTTTTGTTATTACTCTGTTTTCGTCTACTAATGGTACTATGTCTGATATTGTTCCAACACATACGATGTCTAAATATTTTAGGTATTCTTCTTCTTTTAAGCCTAATGTTATTCCTATTGCTTGGATTAGTTTAAAGACTACTCCTACCCCTGCTAGTTCTCTAAATGGATAGTTGCTGTCTTTTCTTTTATTGTCTATAACTGCTAGTGCATCTGGTAATTGATTTCCTGGTTCGTGATGGTCTGTTATGATTGTTTCTATTTTTAGGGATTTTGCATATTGGATTTCTTCTACTCCAGATATTCCACAGTCTACTGTTATCATTAATTCACAACCCTGATTTTTGATTTTTTTTATTGCTTCTTTGTTTAAGCCATATCCTTCTTCTAGCCTGTTTGGTATGTAACTTTTTACTTCTAATCCTCTGTCTTGTAAAAAGCTTTTTAATACTGTTATGCTTGTTATTCCGTCTACATCATAGTCTCCATATATGGTTACTTTTTCTTGTTTTTCTATTGCTTGTATTATTCTTTGTACTGCTTTTTTCATGTCTGTTATTAGAAATGGGTCGTGAAAGTCTTTTCGGGTTGGTTCTAAAAATAATCGTATTTGCTCTTTTTCGGTGATGTTTCGGTTGACTAGTATTGTTGCTAATAGTTTATTTATGTTGTATTTTTCTTGTATTTCGTTTATTTTGTTTTCGTCTGCTTCATTGATTTGCCATTTTTTGTTCATATTCCTCTCCTATTTTTGATTTTTTATTATTTTATACTATTTTATTGTTTTTTTAAAGGCTTTTCTTAAAATTTAAGAAAAAATTAGTTTCTAAAGTTACTATTCACAGCCAGATTTATACTTATATAGTCAAAATATTAATATATTATTTATTTGTAACAATTCGGGGGGACCAACAAATTACAGACTTTTAATAAAGTGGG
>CANQTZ010000072.1 GCA_947626865.1 uncultured Clostridia bacterium | reverse complement strand
CATAAAATTGCATAGAATTTCTAAAATTTCTCCAGTCACATTCGACATTTCATTCAAATTCTTATACTGCAGGGGCACACTTACCCCGAAACCATTATATAGTAACTTTTTATATCATTTTAATGATGAATAACTTGAAGATGTGTCCCTTTTGCGACAAAAATGTCGAAAATGAAACGTCCCCAATGCGACATTACATATTTTTATTTTTATTTTTTCTCAAGAAAGAAGGTATGTCTAAATCGTTTTGTGAGGTGTTTGTTTCTGAACTTGCTGGTATTGAGTTTATTTTCTTTTCCCATGTTTTGGATACTATGTTTTCTACACCAAGTTTTGAAATGTTTTCGCTTTTTTCAAATCCTGTTGCAATTACTGTTATTTGTATTCTGTCTTCCATGTTTGTGTCTGTTACTGTACCAAAGATGATATTTGCTTCTGGGTCTACACTGCGTTGTATTAGTTCTGCTGCTGTGTTTACTTCATGTAATCCTAGATCTTCTCCTCCTGTGATGTTTATAATTACACCTGTTGCTCCTTCTATTGAAGTTTCTAGTAATGGACTTTGGATTGCTTCTTTTGCTGCATCTTCTGCTCTATTTTCTCCTGATGCCATTCCTACTCCCATGTGAGCCATTCCTTGGTTTAACATGATGGTTTTTACGTCTGCAAAGTCTAAGTTAACAAGTCCTGGGATTGCAATTAGGTCTGATATTCCTTGTACACCTTGTCTTAGTATATCATCTGCCATTTTAAATGCTTCTATAATAGAGGTTTTTCTGTCTATTATTTGTAATAATTTGTCATTTGGTATTACTACTAGTGTATCTACTTTTCCTTTTAAGCTTTCAATTCCTCTTTCTGCTTGTGAAAGTCTTTTCTTTCCTTCGAAAGTGAATGGTTTGGTTACAACACCAATTGTTAGTATTCCCATTTCTTTTGCTGTTGTTGCTACAACTGGGGCTGCACCGGTACCTGTTCCACCGCCCATTCCGGCTGTTACAAATACCATATCAGCCCCTCTTAATACTTCTGATATTTCAGATTTACTTTCTTCGGCTGATTGTGCTCCAATGTCTGGATTTGCTCCTGCTCCTAATCCTCTTGTTATTTTTTCTCCAATTTGTATTTTGGTGCTAGCTTTTGAGCCTTGTAAGGCTTGTCTATCTGTATTAACAGCAATAAAGTCTACCCCCTTAATTCCTGCTTCAATCATTCTATTTACTGCATTATTTCCAGCTCCACCAACACCAATAACTTTAATTGTAGCAGTGCCGTCCATCATGGTAATATTGCTATCATCGTTATAATCCATCATTTTTAGTTTTTCCTCCCTTTCTTTTGACTGTTAACTTATATTTTACAGCTTTAAACTATAAAAATGAATGTTACTTCATTTTTCTTATTTTTTATTTTATATATTTTTAAAATTAATAACATTTATTTGCTTATTTTAAGAATAAAAAAATTCTTTTATTCTTTCCCATATATTCTTAAAAAAGTGTTCATCATTTTGTGTATCAATACTGCTTGAAACATTTTTTGCAAATGGTCTCGTTGCAATATATCTTACTAAAGCATAACTTGTTCTGTATGCTGGCTTTACTGTGCTAACGGCTCTACCTGTTGATATTTTTACGGGAATGTTTAAGTTGATTTTTCCAGCTACATCGCTTTTATTTATATTAATAATTCCTTGTCCTGTTAAAACTACATTATTTATTTTTTGTTTAATTCCTTGATTGGTTATGTCTTTATTAATAATGGCAAATATTTCTTCAATTCTTGCTTCTATTATTTCAATTAATTCTGAACTTTTTATAATTCTGTTTTTATTGTTGTCTTTTGAAGTGTTTAATATGATATCATTGTCATTGTCAATAAAAGATTTTAATGCTAATCCATATTGTCTTTTTAGTTTGTCTGCTTCTTCTTCTGATATATTTAATACTAATGCGATGTCATTTGTGATATTGTCCCCTCCTAGTGGAATTGAATTTGTATATATAAATGATGCACCTTCAAATACTCCTATGTCGGTATTTCCAGCTCCAATATCTAATAACATGATGTTGTCGTGTAATTCGTTTGTGTCTAATATTAAATTTCTTTCTGCTAATGTTATTGGAACAATTCCATCTATTTCTAATCCTGCTTTTTTGAATACATTGTTTAATTGCCTTACATAATCTTTTTCCGCTAAGATAACTTGTGCGCTGATGGTAAAACTAGAACTTAAATTTCCTACTGGGTCTGTAACTACTGTTCCATTTTCTAGAGTAATTTTGTCTGGAACAAGATCAATTAAATTTTTCCCTTCTGGTATTTCTATATCTTTTACTTGCATAATAGCATTTTGTACGTCTCTTACTGATATACCTGCATATTTGTCTTTCACTTCTTTGGTTATACTGTTTTGTACAATCGTTACATATTTTCCTTGGATTGTTACATAAGCTGAATTAATTTTTAAATTTGTTTCATCTTCGGCATCTTGTATTGTTTTTGCTATACTTAAAGCTATATCTTCTTCATTTATTATTTTCCCCTTCTTTAGTCCTGTGCATTTATATGAGGTATTACATATAATTTCAATTTGTCCAAAATTATTTACTTCTCCAACTACTGTGCAAACTTTGCTAGTTCCTATGTCAATACCTACAATGATATCTCCGATAGCCAAAATTAATTCCTCCATTTTTAGTATAATTTTTCTATTGTATATATATTACATTTTTAGACAAATGTCAATAGATTTTGTTATATTTCTGTAATGTTTTTGTAATAATTCTGTAATAATTCTTTATTGTTTTTTTGCTTTTTCTAGCTTATTTGACCATTTATCAACATAGTATCTTCTGATTATTCCAAGGTTTGTGAACATTCTTCCTACAAACACTACAATTGCTGCTAAATAAATGTCAACATTTAATTTTTGTCCTAATATTGTTAATAGAATAGATAAAATGGCATTTCCAAAAAATCCTGTTATGAATATTTTTAAATCAAAGTTTTTATTTATAACAGAGGTAATACCTCCAAATACAGAATCTAGTGCTGCAATAATTGCAATTGCTAAATAACTTGAATATGTATATGAAATCATAGGTGCATTAATTCCTAAAATTGCTCCTAATATACAACCAATAAAAATAGCTACTACTATCATTTTTTCCTCCTACTCAATATATTTTGTTTTTATTTCTTCTTTGTATTTGTTTATAGTGATTTTATTAATTTTTTGTATTGATACATCATGACCCAATTTTTTAAGTTCATCTATATATCCGCCATTTCCTAAAAGTGCACTTTCTAGGTAGGTTTGATTTCCAATGGCTTTTATTATATATGGAGCAAGTATTCTTTGCCCATTTACTTTTATAAATAAATTGTCCATACTGCTTGTATTAATGTTTACTATGTCAGACATATTAATAATTCTTTCATCATTTATTGATATTGCTTCTGCTCCTGCTAATTTTAAAGCATTTACTATTAACATTAAATCATCTGCATTTATTTTGCTTACTGTTTCGCTGGTAGTGTCTCTTAGTGTTATTTCAATTCCTTCTCCTTCTACGTCTGTTTTTCCTAATGATAAATTTACTTGTTGCAATTCACTATCAATTAATTTTTCTGTTTCTTCATTAGATTGTTTAGTTTGCTTATATTCATCAATTTTTGATTTTATTTCTTGATATTGTGAAAGTGTTTCTTCATATTTTCCTTTCCAATTTGCAAGTTCTGTTCTAAGTTCCGCTTCTCTCATGTTTTCAATAGCTGTTATATCTGTCTGATTTACAATTTTAAATTGCATTGTCATAACTAATGCTAATGCAAAGCAAGCAATTGCAATTGTGATTGTCATGGTGATTTTTCCTTTTTTGATATTTTCTTTCACTTTTTTAAGCCTCCTCGTTTTATTTATCTACACTTGTAGCATATTGATAAGTAATTACTCCTGTATACTTAGGAATTGTGATATTATTTGATTTTTTTAAATCTACTTCTATACTATCTTCTTTTAGTCTTTGTATATATCCTCCTGGCCTTGATAATGCTGATAATTGTTCTGGTAATCCAATAGCTTTAATTACAAATGGTGCTCCTACTTTTTCGTTATTTATTTCTATAATGTTTCCTCCACAGATGATACCACTTGTAGGAATAATTCTTTGTTCATTAATAGATATTGCTTCTGCTCCTGCATTTTCTAATTCGTTTATTACACTTAATACATCTGAGTCATGTACTACTAATGAATTTGGATCTAATACACTATTACTATCTTTTTTGCTATCTGATAATGTAATTATAACACCTGGACCTGTTACTTCTGTTAGGCCTAATATTTTGTTTCCTTTTTGTATTTCTTCTTCTTTTTTTTCTAATTCTGCATTATCTTTTGTGGAGTCTTGTCTTTCTTTTTCTAATTGTTCTTCTGCTTCTCCTAATTCTTTATACTGATTATCATATTTTTCTTTATATTTTAATACTTCTCCTCTTAAATTATTTTCTTCATAATTAGAGCTTACCGCTGTATTTGTTCCATTTACTGTTTTTATTTGTATAAAAATTGCTAATGTCAAGGCAAAACACATAAAGCCAAGTATTATACTAACACTTTTTTTATTTTTCATATTAAATTTCATTCCTTTCTCGCTTTGCTTTTTATACATTTAAGCTTTCTCTAAAGTATGGTTGGAATTTGTTATTGAAATCTCCGTTTACAAAAATATCTCCTTCTTTTTCTTTTTCTTTTTCGATTATGGCATTTATATATAACATTTTATTACTTAAATCACTATTTTGTCCTAAGTGAACTTTCTTTTTTTCTCCTTCTAAAATTAGATTATATTCATTTTTATCACTGACGTCAATACTTGTTATTTTTGTATCTATTGCGTATTCTTTAGCTGCTTTCATTATTTTTATTACATCTTCTAATCTTTCTAAATCTTCTTCGCAAAGGCGATTTCCCTCTACTATTTGTTCTTCTTTTGTTGTAACTCCTTGTATTATTATTTTTTCTTCTTTTTCTTCTGATATTTCTAGTATATAACCTTGTTTATTTATGTAAGCATATTTTCCTAAAAAGTCTACATTGTAATCATGTGTTCTTTCTTCTACTGAAATTTGTACTTTGTTTGGAAATGCTCGTTTTATTTTTGCTTTTTCTATGTATGGATTTTCTTCTATTTTTTGTATTGCATCACTGCTATTGAATTTAAAGATATTTTCGTTTTTCTTTAATTCAGATAAGCTTATAATTGTCTCTATGCTTACTTTATTATTATTTACTACTTGTATGTCTTGAATATTAAAAATTGGTGAAACTAGAGCGAAAATAGTTCCTGATATTATTATTGTTAATAATAGAACTGCTTTTACGATGATTTTTATTTTTTTCTTTCTTTTTTTTCTTCTTTGTTCGTCCTGTGTTAATTTTTTTCTTTTTTCTTTTTCTTTTTTTATGTTGTTTTGATTTGTCATTTGAATTACTGTTTCTGTATCTATATCAAAATCATCTTCTCTGTTTATTTTATTTTGTTTTATTCTTTTTTCTCTTTCTTTTTGTTTTTTTCGTTTTATTTTTTCATTTTCTGCCTCACTTATTGCTTGTCCTTGATTTATATAATATAAATTCATGTTTCTTTCTTTTTGTTTTTTGGGCATATTTATCCCTTTCCTTTCTATGAAATTGATTTATTTCATAAAAGCCCCATATATAAAGATAAGCTATTTTTGGGGCTTTATAATTACTCTTTGCTTTGTTCTTGTACAAATTGAATATCAGCACCTATTTGTTTTAGTTTTTTATCAAATTTTTCATATCCACGTAAAATGTATTCTACATTTTCTACTTTTGTTTCTCCTTTTGCGACAATCCCTGCCATTACTAATGCTGCTCCTCCTCTTAAATCTGTTGCTTTTACGGTTGCTCCATATAATTTTCTTACACCTTTTATTACTGCTGTTTTTCCTTCTATTTTTATTTTTGCTCCCATACGTATTAATTCTTGCATATATTTATATCTGTTTTCAAATAGATTTTCTACTATTATTGATGTTCCTTTTGCTGTTGTTAGTGCTGTTGAAAATATTGATTGCATATCTGTTGGGAAACCTGGATATGGCATTGTTTTTATATCTACACATTTTAATCTTTTTGGGGCTTGTATTTGTATTTGTCTTTTTTGTATATCTAATTTGCAACCCGCTTCTTCTAATTTATGAAGTACTGGAGTAATATGTGTTTCATTTACTCCTTTTATTAAAAGATTTCCTCCTGTTATTCCTGCTATACACAAAAATGTTCCTGTTTCTATTCTATCTGGCATTATGTTGTAGCTAACATCTTTTAATTTTTTTACTCCCTCTATTTCTATTATATCTGTGCCGGGCTCCTTTTATTTTTGCTCCCATTTTGTTTAGTAAGTTTTGTAAGTCTAGGATTTCTGGTTCTCTTGCAGCATTTGTTATTATTGTTTTTCCGAGTGGCTAATGTTGCTACTAGTATAGCATTTTCTGTCGCCCCTACACTTGGAAAATCTAAATCTATTTTTTCCCCTACTATTTTATCACAAGTGCATGTAATATTTCCATAGTTTTTGTTAATATTTATTCCTAATTTTTCAAATGCCTTTAAATGTAAATCAATCGGTCTTGTTCCAATGTCACATCCACCTGTTTGTGATAGTTTGTGGATACATGAATTTTAAGTGAAATAACAATCCTCCATTTTCATATAGTTTGTTATATATTTCATCATTTAAGTTGTATTCTTTTTTTATTTCAGACGTTATTTCTTTTGAATTAAATACTACGATTTTATCAAATAATCTTGAAAGTTCTTCCTTTGTTAATCCATTTTTCTTAATATCTTCTATTGCTTTGAATATTAAATCTTCTTTGTCTTCTAGTTTATTTAAAGTGTTAAATTTGCCTTCTACTTCTTGTAATTTTTCTTTTTCATATTTTATTTTCTTTTCTAGTTCTTGTTTTTTTTCTTTAAATAAAAACTCTGGTATTAAATCATTTAGTTTATCATCATATATTTGTTTATATTGTTTTTGATGTTTTTCTAAATTTGTTTTTGCTTTATTTAACTCTTTTTCAAGAGTTACTTTATTTATGCTAATTGCCTTTACATTTTTTATTACAAAACTTTTAAATTCTGGATTATTTACTATTTTATCTAGATATTCATTTACTATTTTATCTAGATATTCTATCCTTATTCTGTGTGGTGTGCATCCATAATTTTCTCTTATATTTTTTATTGCCCCTTCTTTGCTATATTTTTTGCAGATGTAACTATCTGGCCTTTTTCTTGCACCTATGCTTCCTTTTCTTTTATACATTGGCGTTTTACATCTTCCACAGTATAAAAGTCCTGAATACGAGTTATTATCTGTATCTACAAATTTGAATCCGTTATTGTATTTATCACTTTCCTTTTTTCTTTTCTTTCGTATCTTTTGTACTTTTTCAAATAGTTCTTTATTTATAATTGGTTCATGATGATTTTCAATTATTGTCCATTCTTGCTTAGGCTTTAATCTTGTCTTTTTAGATTTAAAACTTAGCTTTTCTGTGCGCCCACCTACATAGTCACCTATATATCTTCTATCGTCTAATATTCTTACAATATGTTGTGCTTTCCAATTTGCAGTTTGTTTTGCATTTATAAAATTTCTACTTTGAGATGGCGTTGGTATTCCTTTTTTATTTAAGTATGTGGCTATTTTTTGATAGCCCCAATCTTTTGAATATAGTTCAAATATTTCTTGTACTACGGCGGAAGTTTCTTCATTTACAACTAGCTGTTTTCCATCTTTGTTATATCCATAAATTGCTTTTATAAGTAAATCTCCTTCTTCTATTTTGTGTCTTAAATTCCTTCTTATATTTTTGCTGTCATCTCTCGCTCTTCTTTCATTAAACCATGCATATAATCCAAACATTTCCTCATTGTATTGCTCATCTTCAAATATTATTTCAACACCTTGCTCTTCTAAATATTCTACAAATTCTAATGCTTCCCTTTGATTTCTTCCGAGTCTTGCAGAGTTTTTAAAGACTATTACATCTATTTGCTTTTTTTGAGCCCTTTCTTTTATATTATCAAATCTACTAAAGTCTGTTCCACTTTTATCATCATCCATTATTATGTCTATAATGTTGGTATATCCATGACTTTTGCAATATTTTATTAGCAAATCTCTTTGAGTTTCTATTCTTTCATAGTTTTCTCCATAGTCGTCTCTACTTTCTCTACAATAGATTATTACTCTTTTTTGATTGTTTTGTTTTGGCATGATATACCTCCATTTTTATTATGTATCTAATGAATAAATATAAAGAATATTAGATTTTATATCAAATATAGCAATGGAATAATTTGAAGATGCTCTATTGAACATATCCTTATAATTATATTTATCTGTTG
>CANQTZ010000071.1 GCA_947626865.1 uncultured Clostridia bacterium | reverse complement strand
TGTCTGTTTATTCTTACAATTATCATAAACAAACATTAGTTTTTCTCTTGTTACTCTATAAACTAATTGTCTTCTGTTACTCATATAAAGTTCTTTTAATGCATATATAATTATTTTTAATTTTTCTATATTCTCTTCAGTAAATATCTTTATTATTTCTTCTGTATAATCAAATTCTACATTTTTTAATATTCTCCAAAACTCTATTTCTTCAATTTTATTAAAAGGTTTTGGATTTTTCTCTTCTCTTTTTATAATATAATTATAGAATCTATCTATCTTATTATATATATCATTATTATATTGTCCTTTTTGTGACATACTCTCTGTCTTTTTTATCGAATAGGGGTATGTCATTTTTATAACATAGGGTATGTCATTTATATAAATTCTTCTTTGTATAATTTCATTGTTGTAGCTTCTTATCAATTCTACACGCACAAAATTCAATTTACTAAGATGTGAAATCCAGTTTGATATTGTGTGTGGTTTAGAATTAAATAAATCAGCTAAATAATTATTTGAAGCAAAACAATAACCTTCCTTGTTTGCTAATACTGTTATTACTGCATATAGTAATTTTTCATTTGGTTTTAAATTTTCATTAAACAAAACTGGTGCAGGTATTACTGCATAATACCCTATTGGATTTTCTTCATTCACATATATTAAGTCACCTACCTTTATAAATTATTTTCAAAAAAATAAAGTGCTAATAATAACACTTTATTTATATCGTTTTGAAAAGGCATTTTTATAAATTTTTTATTTAATTTTTTTGTATTTAGTTATGTTGGGGGAGATATTCCCTACATACCACCTTTTTTTAATTTTTTCATATTTTTTTATTTTCTGTCCATTTTTTTGCATTTTTTATAAAATTAGATATTTTTTATTAATTTGTAAAATGCAGTTGTATCAAGGGTTACAGCTTTTATTCGTTAGATGTTCCTAAGCGATACTCAATATCCTCCATATAAGGAAACATTTCTTTCACTCTCTTTAGAGTAAGCATCAACATTCTAGGTTGTGGATTTTTCTTGCTATCAGAAAGTAATTTCTGTGTATAGCAATTTTCCGCTGTTTTAAATAATAAATAGCGATTTCCTACATATTTATAATAAATTTGATATCCATTCCTTAAATCTTCCCACATTTTCTCAAATGTATAATCTTCCATAATCTTCTCCTTCTTTTCAAAAAAAATATTTAATCACTTTGCAACATATAACCTGTCCCAAAAAGCACATCGATGTATCATTTGTGCCTGTCCCAGATGGCACATTGATGTATCGTTGGTGCCTGTCCCAGATGATACATCAATGTATCGTTGGTGCCTGTCCCATTTGGCACATCTCATTAAATTCGGATTCGGTTAAGATGGTTATGCCTAAGTTTTGGGCCTTGGTTAGTTTGCTTCCTGCTTCTTCTCCAGCTAATAAGTAATCTGTTTTTTTGGATACTGTGCTTGATGTTTTTCCACCGAATTTTTCTATTAGGTTTGTTGCTTCTCCTCTTGTGTATTGTTCTAGTGTGCCTGTTAGTACGAATGTTTTTCCTTCGAAGCGATTGTCGATGTTTTCTTCTTGTTTTGCTTGTGTGTTTACTCCTGCTGTTTTTAGTTTTTGGATTAGGTCTTTGGTTTGTTCTTGGTCAAAGAATTCTCTAATGCTATTTGCTACTATTGGTCCTATGTCATTGATTTGGCTTAGGTCTTCAAAATCTGCTTCTATTAGATTGTCTATGTTTTTGTATTTTCTGGCTAATAATTTTGATGCTTTGCTTCCTACATGACGTATTCCTAAAGCTGTGATTAGTCTATATAAGTCATTTTGCTTACTTTGATTTATGCTGTCTACTAGGTTTTGTGCAAATTTGTCTCCTTTTTTCTTTAAAGAAGCTATTTCTTCAAATTCTAATGTATATATGTCTGCTATATTGTGGATAAGTTCTCTATCTAGCAGTTGTTGGATTATGTTTTCTCCTAGCCCATCTATGTTCATTGCCTCTCTAGATACGAAGTGTACTAAGTTTCTAAAAAGTTTTGCAGGACATTCTATACCTGTGCATCTTACTGCTGCCTCTCCTTCTTCACGAACTGCTTGCGCTCCACATACAGGACACGTTTTTGGCATTTCAAAGTCTCGTTCTTCTCCTGTTCTTTTTTCTTTGTTTACTGATACTATTTCTGGTATGACATCTCCTGCTTTTTGGATAACTACAGTATCGCCAATTTTTAACCCTTTTTCTTTGATGAAATCTTCATTGTGCAATGTTGTCTTGGAAATTGTTGAACCTGCTACTTTTACTGGCTCTAATATTGCCATTGGTGTAATAACACCTGTTCTTCCTACTTGACAAATGATATCTTTTAATTTTGTTTCTTTCTTTTCTGGTGGATATTTATAAGCAACTGCCCATCTTGGAGTTTTTGCTGTTGTTCCTAAAATTTCTCTAAATTTTAAGTCATCTACTTTGACAACAGCTCCATCTATTCCAAAGCTTAAATTTTCTCTTTCTTCTCCTATTTTTTGAATAGCTTTTTCTATTTCTTCCATTGTATTACAATAAATACATACTGGATTTACATTAAAGCCTAGTTCCTTTAAATATTCTAATTCTTCATAATGAGAATTAAATTCTTTGCCTTCTATTTTCTGCACATTAAAAATATAAATATCAAGTGGTCTTTCTTTCGTTATTTTACTATCTAATTGTCTTAAAGAACCAGCAGCTGCATTTCTTGCATTTGCAAATAATTCTTCTTCATTTTCCTCTCTTTCTTGATTCATCTTTTCAAAATCTTCTTTAGCTATAAAAACTTCTCCTCTAACTGTAATATCAATTTTATCTTTTAATTTCATTGGAATAGTCTTTACAGTTTTTAAATTTTCAGTAACATCTTCTCCTACTGTTCCATTTCCCCTTGTTGCTCCTCTTACAAATTCACCATTTTTATATTCTAACGCTGCAGATAGTCCATCTATTTTTGTTTCTACCACATAATTTACTTTTTTTATTCCATTTTCTTCTGCCTTTTCATCAATTTTCTTAATATAATCTTTTACATCTTCTATACTAAAAACGTCTTGCAAACTTTGCAAAGGAACTTCATGTGTTACTTTTTGAAAACCTTCCTTTACATGTCCTCCCACTTTTTGTGTTAATGAATCTTTTGATTGAAATTCTGGAAATTCTTTTTCTAAATTTCTTAATTCTACCATTAACATATCATATTCAAAATCTGATATTTCTGGCTTATCTTCATCATAATATTTCTTTGCATGATATTCTAATTGTTTTCTTAATTCCTCTATTCTTTCTTTTGCTTGTTTTTTTTGCATTTTATCACCCCTCATTTTTAGTTCTTATTATATACAATTTACACAAAAAAATAAAGGAATTTTAAAAATTCCTTTATTTTTTTATTATATTCTATTATTCTGGTTTTGCAAATATAATTAATCTTGCTTTACTATCATCTGTACAAGTTGATAATGTAATTTCTGGCTTTCCTCCTGTATCTCTTTGATAGAATGATGTATCCTCTGGGGTTGTTTCAAATTTATTATAAATTGTATATGTTACTTTATTTCCGTCATTGTCTGTTATATATATTTTATCTCCTATATTCAATTTCTTGTTGTTAGAGAAAAATAATCCATTTCTATAATTATGTCCTATAATAACAGTGTTTCCTTCTTGATTTAATCCAGAACCATAAAGAAATGCTACTGCTGTTTCTATTGATTTTGTTGTTACTTTTTCTAAGACTGGATATTTAAAATTAGTTGCTGGTATTTCCATAGTTCCTAACATACCAAAACCTTTATACATCTTTTTAGTTTTATTAGCTGTGCCTCCACCTGTGCCATTCGAATCTTTTATTTGGTCAAATGGATTTGAGCCATCATTATTGGTATTCTGATCTCCTGAATTATTATCTCCTCCATCAGCAACTTCGCCTTGAAAATCATCCACAGCTTCTGATGCATCCTTTGTTGTAGCATAATTGTTATAATAATCATATAATAAAAATCCTAGTAAACCAACAATTGCAATAATAACAATAACTAATATTACAGTTAACACTTTACCATACTTACTCTCAAACATAATCTGTACCTCCTTATTTTCTCATTTTCTCCTATTTTAATTATATCACAAATACTATAAAATGTACAGTTTCTATATAATTTTTTCTCCTAATGGCTTTCCAGCCAAAATATGAAAATGTAAATGCATTACTTCTTGACCACCATTTTTTCCACAATTAACAATTAAGCGGTATCCATCTTGTTTAAATCCTTTTTCTTGCGCTATTTTATTTATAACTCCATATATTTTTCCCATCAATTTTTCATCATCTTCTTTTAAATGTGCCAAAGATTCAATGTGTTTTTTTGGTATTACCAATATATGAATAGGAGCTTTAGGATTAATATCATTGAAAGCTAAAAATTCTTCATCTTCATATACTTTACTACAAGGAATTTCTCCTTTTATTATCTTACAAAATAAACAATCTTCCACTTTTTATCCTTCTTTCTTTTACAAAATTACATTTTTATATTCCTTAAATTAAAATTGCTTTTATTCTTCTAATTCCAGATGAACTAGACTCTTCTTTTTTTATTTTAAAAGTTCCTAATTCCTTTGTATTGCTTACATGAGGGCCTCCACACAATTCTTTTGAAACCTCTCCTATGCTATAAACAGTTACAATGTCTGGATATTTTTCAATAAACATACATTCTGCTCCACTTTTTATTGCTTCTTCTTTTTTCATTTCTTGCTTTGTTACTGGTAAACCTTGCTTAATCCATTCATTTACTAAATCTTCTATTTTTTTCTTTTCTTCATCTGTTAGTTTATGATCACAGTTAAAGTCAAATCTCATTCTATCTACGGTAATATTAGAACCTCTCTGATGAGCATCTTTTCCAATTACTTGCTTTAAGGCTGCATTTAACAAATGTGTTGCTGTATGATATGCTATTGTCTTTTCGTTTTGGTCAGCTAAGCCTCCTTTAAATTTCTGTTCAGAACCCTGTTTTGATTTTTCTTGATGCTTTTTAAATAACTCATCAAATTCTTTTAAATCAACAGTATATCCATGTTCTATTGCTAGTTCTTTTGTTACTTCTGGAGGAAAACCATAAGTATCATATAATTTGAATACTACCTCTCCTGCAATTTTCGTTGTTCCTTTTTCTTGCATTCTTTTAATTTCTTTTTCAAATTCTCTTTCTCCATTTGTCAATGTTTTTACAAACTTTTCTTTTTCTTCTATCATAACATTTTTGATTATTTCTTTATTTTTCTCTAATTCTGGATACATTTCTTTTAAGTTTTCTACATTTATGTCTATTAATGTTGGTAAATATGTTAATTCAATTTGTAACTTATTCAAATGTCTTATCATTCTTCTTATTAATCTTCTTAATACATATCCTCTATCCAAATTGCTAGGTCTACCACCATCTGAAATAATCATCATACTAGAACGTAAATGCTCTGCTACAACTCTTCTACTTTCTATGTAGTCTTGTTTTTGCAATTCTTCTAATTTGTCCATAATTGGCTTAAAAAGTTCAGTATCAAAAGGTGTTTCCTTGCCTTGCAATAGCATAGCCATCCTTTCTAAACCTAAACCTGTATCAACATTCTTTTTTTCTAATTTTCTATAACCATCTTTGTCTTTAAAGTATTCCATAAATACGTTATTCCATATTTCAACATACTTTCCACAATCGCAAGATGGATCACATTTGTCGGAACATGCTGGCTTTCCTGTATCATAGAACATTTCTGTATCTGGTCCGCAAGGTCCTTCCTCTCCTGCTATCCACCAATTATTATCTTTTCCATAGAAATATATTCTTTCTTCTGGTATGCCTACTTTTTTCCATGCTTCTGCTGATACTGTATCTCTTGGACAATCTTTATCTCCTGCAAAACATGTTACTGATATTTTTTCAGGTGAAATTCCTAATTCTTTTGTTAGAAATTCATAACTCATTGGTATTGATTCTTCTTTAAAATAATCTCCAAGTGACCAATTACCAAGCATTTCAAAATATGTTAAATGACGGTTGTCTCCGACTTCTTCTATATCATTTGTTCTAACACATTTTTGATAATTTGTAAGTCTAGTTCCTTCTGGATGCTTTTGCCCTAATAAGTATGGTACTAATGGTTGCATTCCCGCTGTTGTAAATAAAACAGATGGATCATTTTCTGGTATTAATGGCGCAGATGGAATTACACTATGCCCTTTTTTCTTGAAATAGTTTAAGTATTTGTTTCTGATTTCTATTGCTTTCATAACTTTCTCCTTTTGCTTTTTTATTCTTATAAAATTATATATTAATTGTAAGAAAAAATCAAGAAATATATTAAAAATGGTTACAATTCACAACCAATAAATTCTATATGTCAAAATATTAATATATTATTTATTTGTAACAATTCGGGGAAGCCAACAAATTACAGACTACTTATAAAGTGGGTAGAATAATTGTATTTTTTCATAACTTTGTGTGTCGCAACTTCCATAATAAAAAATACTGGTATGTCAGTTGCTCCAATCGCACTCGCATCGCTCGTTTGGTCGCTTACGCAGTTATGAAAAAATATAATTATTCACCCACTTTGTATTAAAGTCTGTTATGTAGTTGGAAGTTACAAATAAATAATATATTAATATTTTGACTATGTAAGTATAAATCTGGTTGTGAATTGTAACTCCAAAATAAAGATACGTGTACATAACTTTTTATGTATAATGTATTATTTTTCCAATTTTTTGCTACAATAGTTGTAGTATTAATAGGAGGTCAAAGTGAAATTTCAAAGAATTAAAGATTTAAGAGAAGATAATGATAAACTACAAAAAGAAATTGCTGAAATTTTAGGCATTTCTCAACAATATTATTCCGAATACGAAAGTGGTAAAAGAACCATTCCTATTACCCATCTAATAACTTTATCTAAATATTATGGAATTTCTATTGATTACCTCGTTGGATTATCGGATGATAGTAGTAATTTTAAGAGCGTAAAAAAAACAAGTTAACACTATAGACAACTTGTTTTTTTACTTTTATTATATATCCATTTGGCTTCCCAAAAATGTAGCTGCAGACTGAGCAACCTTTTTTTCTACTTCATTCATTTTACCATTTGGCTCTTTTGACATTAAAATAACAGTACCAATAGTATCTCCATTAGAAACTATTGGATATACAACTTGTGCATTATTTTTTCTTTCTTGCTTATCATTTTTTGTAATTGGCATTGCAACATCACTATTTTCAGTACTTGTGTAAACTTCTTTATCTTCCATCAATTGCTCTAACTCTTTACTAACATCTTGTTCTAAAAATTCTTTTTTGGAACCTCCTGAAACAGCAATAATTGTATCTTTGTCTGTAATACAAGCAATATGACCTGTTGTTT
Source organism: uncultured Clostridia bacterium (assembly GCA_947626865.1). Lineage (GTDB taxonomy): Bacteria > Bacillota > Clostridia > TANB77 > CAG-508 > CAG-269. The sequence continues at coordinate 1,128 of CANQTZ010000071.1, read as the reverse complement.
TAGATAATGTTTCTGCATAGCCAGCTGCAAATTCTGAAAGCTCACCTATTGGAGAATATTTCTTCAATATAACTTGTCCTTCCCTATCTGTAAATATTTCTAGTGGATCTCCGCTCTTTTATTCTAAGAGTTTTTCTAATTTCTTTTGGTATTACAACTCTACCCAAATCATCTATTCTTCTGACAACTCCAGTTGCTTTCATCATTTTTTCCTCCTTGCAATATTTTTTTGTTTATATTTTTATTATGACAAATAAGGAAAAAATTATACATGATTTTTAAAATTCAAATTTAATATTTTAGATTTGAGTTAAAAATTAACAATATAAAACTTCAACTTCCATTGTTTCTGTTAATCTTTCTTCTATTCCTATTATATCATCTTTTGTATAATATCTATATATATAATCAGCAACATCATCATACGCTTTTAATCTAATTACTTGATTATTTTGATATTTATTCTCCATAGTTACAATACTAAAACTTATTTTTGCAACATGATTTTTACTATTAAAAAAAAAGTTGTATTGTGGTATTTCTATAATAATTCCTATTAAATAACACCTATTCATTTCTCATTCCTTTTATTTTAAATATATTATTATGAAGGTGTCAAGTCTTATGGGAAGCTTCCCATAAGACTTGACAAACTCCTATTAATCACATAAATTGCGGAATAACCACTTATCCAAGCGGACATCAAGCCCACTCGGTTTCTTATTTAATTATACTTCTTCTTCTATTGTCCATTTATTATATGTGAATCCATCATGAATTTCTTTTATTGGTGTACCATTAAATTTGACTCCAGATTTTAGAGAAACTAGGACTCGTACCCCATACCCACGGTCGGCGTTGTAGTACACACAGCGTTTTTCAGCGTTCACGCAATACTGGCTGTTGGTGGCATATGCATAGCAAAGCCAGTAATTCATCCCATTTTCAACTACCGATATTAACTTATTAGCTGTATTTTCTGGAAAACTAGATATTTTATACGAATTTGTTATGCTACCATCTATATATTTTCCATACCATGCGTCTAAATCACTTTTTTTCATTGCTCTTGCACCAGTTGCGTTTGCTTGTACATAATCACTCCAATTTCTTGGTTCAGATGGTTGC
>CANQTZ010000070.1 GCA_947626865.1 uncultured Clostridia bacterium | reverse complement strand
AAAACAATATATATGCTAATATTACGCTTATATATTGCCTTATTTTTTGTGTTTCCTAAATACGAAGAACTTTTTATAACTTTTTTATTTTACATTTTCTTTTCATTTATATTACATACTTTTTTATTTTGACTGTGAATAGTAACACTGGATAATGGTGTCATGGTGAGTGTAGCCCTGTAGTATAAGAATTTGAATGGAATGTCGAATGTGACTGGAGAAATTTTAGAAATTCTATGCAATTTTATGGAAATAGTTCACTGTCGTGAAAGGGTGCCATAAAATAAATTAGAATTTCTTAAATTTTGTAATAAGCCGAGACATGTAATGAAAATCTTATACTACAGGGCTACACTCACCATGACACCATTATCCAGTAACCAAGTCTTTTCATTAGTAGTTACAATTACAAAAAAATCAAAAACTTTTGCAAATATACTTGAATTTATTTTACTTTTAGTATAAGATAGTTATAAAATAATGTGATTACGTAGGAGGATTAGGATGCCTAGGAAAACAAAAGAGCAAAAAGAATTAGAAAATAATAAAAAAATAGAAAAAGCAATCAAAAAAACTACCAACAAAAAAGTAGCAACCGAAAAAAAATCAACTACAACTAAAAAGAAAGATACTGCAAAAAAAGCAACAAAAACAACAAAAAGTACAACTAAAAAAGCAGTTGCAAATTCCAAAACTAAAACAGCTACCACATCAAAAGCAAAAACCAGTATAAAAAAAGCTACAACAAAAAAAGCAGTTTCCAAAAAATCCACTTCTTCTAACAAGAAAAAAGTTGAAATAGTTGAATATTACGATTTGCCATATAGATACAACCAAACTGTTGTTAAAGTTTTAGCTCAAACTCCTAATACCCTATTTATATATTGGGATATATCAGACAAAGATAGAAAGAATTTCGAACAACAATATGGCAATAATTTTTTTGAAACAACAAAACCAATCCTTATAATTTATAATGATACATTAGGTTACCGCTTTGAAGTAGAAATTAATGATTTTGCAAACAGTTGGTATTTACGTATTGCAGATAGTAAATGTGACTATAGAATAGAATTAGGCAGGCGCCCAATTGCAAGAACAGAAAAGTTACAAAATACAGATTATATCTATATTACAACTTCTAATAAAATTGAGTCCCCTAATGATAGAGTACTATTAGATAGAATTCCAAATCTAATATCTTTTAGAAATATAAAAACGGGTGAAGTAACGAAAAAGCCACTTACATCTTGTGTTTCACTTATTAAAAATAGTCCAAATCAATACAATATATATGATTTATATCACGCAATTTATCGAGATGAAAATATAGAAGAAATATATGGCAATCCATCTTCTGGAAGCCTTTCATCAAAATTCAAATAAAATAATTTTGTGCTAAAAGAAAGGAATGATACATTAAATGAAAGAAAAAAAAGGATATGTAAGTTTTGTTCTTCATGCCCACCTTCCTTTTATCCATCATCCAGAAAGTGATGACTATTTAGAAGAATCATGGTTGTACGAAGCTATTTCTGAAACATATATACCATTATTAACAAATTTTCAAAAATTAGTAGAAGAAGGAGTCCATTTTCGAATTACTATGTCGATGACTCCTCCGTTATTGTCTATGCTAGATAATAAATTATTACAGAAAAAATACATAAATTATTTAAAACAATTAATTGAACTTTCTGAAAAAGAAATTGAAAGAACTGCAAATGACGAAAGACTAAATCGTCTTTCTCATTATTATTTTGACCGTTATTCTAATGATTTGCATTTATTTAAAGATGTGTATAACTGTAATTTAATTGAAGCTTTTAAACATTTTCAAGATATTGGTGTACTTGAAATTATTACTTGTGGTGCTACGCATGGATATTTTCCTATTTTATATGTTAATGAAAAAACAGTTAAAGCACAAATTGCAGTTGGTGTACAAACTTATGAAAGATATTTTGGCAGAAAGCCTCGTGGCATTTGGCTTCCTGAATGTGGATATGTTCCAGAAGCTGATAAGTATTTAAGAGAATTTGGGATAGAATATATTATTACTGAATCACATGGCATTTTATATGCAGATCCTACCCCTATTTATGGTACATTTGCCCCTATTGTTTCTCCTGAAGGTGTTGTTGCATTTGGGCGTGATATGGAGTCTTCAAGACAAGTTTGGAGTTCTATTAATGGATATCCAGGTGATTATAATTATCGTGAATTTTATCGTGATATTGGCTATGATGCAGATTATGAATATATAAAACCTTATATTGCTCATAATGGTGTGCGTGTTCATACTGGAATTAAGTATTACAGAATTACTGGTGATACTGATTTTAAAGATTATTATAACCCTAGATGGGCTATGGATTCTGCTGAAAAACAAGCAGGTCACTTTTTTGATAGTAGAAATGCACAAATTAATCATCTTTCACAATATATGGATACTCCACCTATTATTCTTTGCCCTTATGATGCTGAATTGTATGGTCATTGGTGGTATGAAGGTCCTTATTGGTTATATGTTTTATTTAAAAAGATTTATTATGATGATTGTAATTTTGAGTTAGTTACTCCATCTGATTATATAGATAGGTATCCTAATATTCAAGTTTCTTCTCCTTGTCGTTCTAGTTGGGGAGCAAATGGTTATAGTGAAGTATGGTTAAATCCTTCTAATGACTATGTTCATAGACATTTACATGTTGCTGGTGATAGAATGTGTGAACTTGCTTGGCTTTACCCTAATAGTACAGGTCTAAAAAGAGATGCTTTAAATCAATGTGCTAGAGAATTGTTACTTGCACAAAGTAGTGATTGGTTATTTATCATAACAAATGGAACTATGGTAGATTATGCTAAAAAAAGGATTAAAGACCATATTGGTCGTTTTACTAAATTGTATTATCAAATTAAAGAAGATTCAATTGATGAAGAATTTTTAAATAGCATATCTGAAAAAGATTGTGTTTTTCCAGATATTGATTATATGATATATCATTAAGAAGCAACTTATATTGCTTCTTTTTTGTATTCATTTCTGTCAACAAATTTTGTGTTTTGCATACTATAATGTATAAGTTTTTTAAATTTAGTAGATACTAACTTTATGTGGGAAAGGAGAATTTTTTATGAAATCACTATGTATTAAGACAAATGATGCAAATCTGCTCAATTATCTACTAAACGAACTTAAAAATATAGATTTTAATAATATTTGTTTTTCTAAAAACAAATTTAAAAATTATCAAAATATTATTGTTCATTACACAGGAAATGACGATACAGTTTTTATATCTAAAATATCCTCTATTTTATCCTTTCTCGTTATTGATGAGTTAGAAGACTATCTTTTAAAAAGATATCTTTTCCATAATTATTTTTATTTTGATGCTAAAGAAAGAGAAAAGATTTTAGCTTTTTGCTTTGATATTATGATAGATGATTTTTCAGAAATTTTTGATAAAAAATTTCAAATACTATATGCAAATTTTTACGACTTTTTGTCAACACATAAAAGTTTAGTGTTGAATGGTTTTGTTAATTTTAGAATAAAAGAATACTTGTCTATATTAGATCAAGTTCTCTCTCAAGCAGTTAATCAGTTTGTTATAGAAAAAGAATATCTGGAGTTTGTTTCTTTATTAAAATTGTATATAAATTCCCAAGACTACGGTTGTGAATTGATGCATATTATTTATTCTGATTCCGAGTCTATTTTGTTGGATAAAGATAAGAATTTGATTATGGTTACAGATGATATTTTGAATACTAAATATTTAAGTGATATTAGTTTTTCGTCTAATGATTATGTTCTAAATTCTTTATTAACTTTACTTCCTAAAAAGATAAATATTCATTTGGTGGATTATAAATTAGATGAATTTATACACACTTTGCAGTTAGTTTTTGAAAATAGAATTTATTTATGTACTGATTGTGATATTTGTGAATTATATAAAAATACTAAAGGCTGTTTATAATTTATTTACAGCCTTTAAACAATATATGCAATTTTATTTTTAGCAAAGTATTTATTCATTTGCTCTCTTAAAAATATTTCCGCTTCTTCCCTTACTTGATTTTTATACCAATATTTTCCTCTACCTCTTCCTGTCATTATTTCTTTGTTATAAAGAATGTCGCCACTTTCAAATGCTTCTTCATTGATTTTTGTGTGAATATAACTATATGTCATAAATATAATTTCAAAAAAAGCATCTTTTTTTACTTTTTCGGATAGTTCTTCGCTTAAACGTTTGATTAGTTCTTGGTATAATTCTTTCCAGTTTTCTACTAAGATTACAGGAGCAATTAGAATTCCTATCTCATAGCCCGCTTCTTTTAATTTGTTAATTGCTTCTATTCTTCCCTGTAACCTAGATGTTCCTAATTCTACTTTGTTAATAATTTCTTCTGGATTAACACTCATTCTTACTATTACTTTTCCTTGATGGTCTAATGGTAACATAGAATCTACCATGTCGAATTTAGTAGGAAATGTTAATTTACCTTGTTTGGTATTTTTGAAGTTTTCAATTGTCCATACTAAATTATTAGTAATTGTATTTTCTAAAATTAAATCACTATTACTGCCTATTTCAAATGTTAATTCTTTTTCTGCTTGATTTGCTATTTTTATGATTTTGTCTAGCATTTGCTCTCTGTTAACAAATAAACGCAAATATGCACATTTGTTATAATTACATACTAAATAACAATACATACAAGAGGCTGTACAACCTGATGATGTGTATGGGACTAAATAATCTGATGTTTTGTGATTATCTACAAATTTGTGTGTTTTACGTACTCCTATAATTAAGTTCCTTTTCATATTAAGAAATTCTTTGTTCGACTTTTTTCTCATTTCTTCGATATTATTATGATTTTCAATTTCTATTTTGGGTACTTCTTTATATTTTTCTATTAACTCTTTTCCCAATGGATAATTTGTAATTTCTTTTTCAAAATAAATTGCTTTTGGTTTAAACATTTTTATTCCTCCAGTAAATTTTATTTTAACCAAAAGCTTATTTTTCTATTCTTTTTATGTTATCAAAGTATTTTTTATTTTTTCCATTGTTTGCATTTTATAATCATTTTCAAAAATATAATCAAAATCCATTTGTGTATAATCCATGCTTCCAGAATCTCTTTTTAAAAAGTATTCTTCTGTTATGTTATCTCTTTGTATGACTTTATTTTTTCTTTCTTGATAATCTGCTTTTATTAATATTTTTAAATTACAATTGTCCCAATACTTACTAATGGGCAATAATGCCCATTCTAAGATTATTGTGTCTCCTGTTTGATTTTTTAATATTTCATCTAATTCTTTTTGCATATAATCCCACGTGATTTCTGTTAATTTATCCATTTTTTCTTTACTAGAAAAAACTATATTTCCTAATTTTTTTCTGTCAATTTTTCCTTGTTTATCTGCTATTCCATATCCAAAAATTTCACATAGTTTTTTTGAAATTTCTATGTTATTTGTCGCTTTATGTCCAATTTTGTCAATGTCTACACTATTACAGCCTATCGCTTCGCTTAATATTTTTGTCAATGTTGATTTTCCGCTTCCGGATTTTCCTGTTATTCCTATTATTTTCACATGCTTCTCCTTTTTTCATAAGTTATATAATCATAATCTAAATTACTAACTTCATCTTTTGGACCTTTTTGCCTATTGACTTCTTTCCATATATTTTCATTGATTTTTGGAAAAAATGCATCTCCTTCAAATTCTTTATTTATTTGTGTGATATACATTTTTTCTACATAAGGCATTAGTAAATTATAAATCATTGCTCCGCCAATTACAAAATTTTCTTCATCATTTTCAATATATTCTTGAATTTCTAACATAGAATGAACAACTTGTACATTTTCATCATTTACTTTAAAGTCTGGATTTTGACTAAATACAATATGTTTTCTATTAGGCAAAACCTTTCCTAAAGATTCAAATGTTTTTCTTCCCATTATTATAGTATGCCCTGTTGTTAATTCTTTAAAATGATTTAAATCTTCTGGTAAATTCCATAATAATTTATTATCTCTACCTATTATATTGTTTTTTGCTTTTGCTACTATGATACTTAACATGTTTTTTCTCTCCTTTATATTCTATTTATTCCGCAACAGGAATCTTTCCTAAATTAATTTCTTTATTATAATCATATCCTTCTACCTCAAAATCTTCTGGCTTAAATTCATAGAAATTTTTAGTTGGATTTTTTATAATTAATTTTGGATGAACATCTATTGCTTCTGCTTCTATTAATTTTTTAACTAATGGTATGTGTCTATCATAAATATGACAATCTCCTATATTATGTGTTAAAGTTCCTACTTCTACCCCTGCTATTTGTGCAAACATATATTGCAATGCTGCATATTGCATTACATTCCATCCGTTTGCAGCTAACATGTCTTGCGAACGTTGATTTAAAATCAAATGTAATTTGCCTTGCTTGATTAACCATTGTGTTCCATACGCACAAGGTTCTAAAGCCATGTCTTTTAATTCTGAATGATTAAATATATTTGTCATTATACGTCTACTTGATTGGTCGTTTTTTAATAAGTATAAAACATAATCAACTTGATCCATTTCTTTTATTCCATCTTTTGTTTTAAATTCATATTTTTTTGCCATTTGATACCCATAGGCTTTTCCAATACTGCCTTCTTTATCTGCCCATTGGTCCCAAATATGAGAATTTAAGTCATTTATATTGTTAGATTTTTTTTGCCATATCCATAAAATTTCATCAATTGCTCTTTTTACTGTTCCTGTGTTGTTTCTAAGTGTAATCATTGGAAATTCTTTTCCTACGTCATATTTATTGCATACTCCTATAATTGATATGTAATTTGCTTCTGTTCCATCTTCCCATCTGGTTCGCACATTTGTGCCTTCTGAAGAATATCCATTTTTTATAATTTCTTTACATGTTTCTATAAAGTGTTTATCTGCTTGTGTCACTTTAATTCCTCCCTTACTTATATCATTTAATTATTTTTTTCAAAGTATATCATATTATTTTAAATATTGCAATTTTTTGTTTTTTATGTTAATATATAGGTTGTTATAAAAGGAGTTTGATGGTTATGAATAATATTGTTTTATCTAAAGAAGATCTTACAGCAGAACAAAAGTTGCATTATATACGCTTCATAGAAGATATATTAGGAAAAGGATTTGCAGATTATAATACTGGTGCCTATTTAGATATTGATGAATTAAATGAACAACTTTCTATTATTTTATCTCCTAAGGAGCAAAAGATTCTTGAAATGTCTTATGGCTTATCTGGGAAAAAGCAAACTTTGAAACAAATAGCAAAGGAATTTAATAGGACTAATAGGAATATAAGCTCTCTAAAAACAAATATTTTAAAAAAATTAAAAAATACGTGTGATTCTAGTTTGTTTTTGCATAATATTTCTGCTGATATTGCAGAATTACAAGAATATGAAAAGTTAGAGCATCATATTGAACATTTGCTTGATTCAGGAGTGCCTATTACTGATGATATATCTAGCTCAATTATAAAAAGTTTTCAATCTTTTCATAATTCAAAAGATACTCTTCAAGAACGAATTTCTAGATATAATATGGCAGAAGAATATTATTTGAATACAGAGAATTTATTTGATTCAAATGCAACTATACCGTCTGTACCAAGAATGAAAAGACAGCTACCTTTAAGTGAATATGAAAATGCTAAGCTTTACATTCAGGATTTAAGTATTTTAAAATTGTTTATCGCAAATGAAGATGGTGAGCCATTAAATCGAAATGAAATTGAAAATGTTCAATTAAAAAATATCTGCACAGATAATATTATTCAAAATTTAATAGGAAAGCAAGCTAATGTAAAAAGTGCAAAAACAAGTGTAAAAACGCTTGATGATATTTTACATTATCTTGATGAAGAACAAGTAAAAGTATATTATAAACATATACCTATAGAAAAACTACATTTCTCAGCTAATTTATCTGTTTTTTTTAAACATACAAATATAGATACTGTTTTCGCTCTTACACAATACTCTGAAAATGATTTAATTAAATTAGGTTGTGTAAATCGTATCAATTTATCTGCTATAAAAAGAGAATTGGCTAAATTGGGGTTGCAATTAAAAAATGAAAATTCAAATCTCAACCCTGTTTCAATACCACCAGAAATCCAAACTAAAGTAAGGCAAAATAGTGTATCATTCCTTCTTAATAGATGTAATTTGTTTATACAAAAATATTCTCAAACCCTAGAAATGCTAAACTTACGAAAAGCCTTGTTTGCTACAGAAGAAGATACGTCACAACAAAATACTGAGCAATCAAGTACACCAGAGCAAGAAGAAGACCGACAAAGAAAATTGTTTGAAAGTCTAAAAATTAGTCAACAAAAGATAGCACAATTAGAACAGGAATTACAACAATTAGAAAAAAATCAAGACGATGACTCGTCACGCTAGTATGCGGATGTGTCATCTGGGACAGGCACTAACGGCACATCAATGTGCTTTTTGGGACAGGTCTAGTTGCTAGATAATGGCTTCAAGGTGAGTACGCCCCTGTAGTATAAGAATTTGAATGGAATGTCGAATGTGCATGGAGAAATTTTAGAAATTCTATGCAATTTTATGGAAATA
>CANQTZ010000069.1 GCA_947626865.1 uncultured Clostridia bacterium | reverse complement strand
CCTGTGAATATCGCCATAGTGATTATTACTGATAAAATTCCTGTTACATAACTATCTTTTGCGTATTTTTTCAGTGTTACAGTATCTAAAATTAAGACAACTATGTAAAAGACTAAATATATACTATATCTATATATATTAGATTTTTCTACTATGCATAGATATACCATATACATAATAGATATTACTATACCATATATTGTGACTGATTTTTCTATTTTTATATTTTCTCTGTCTATTCCTGCAATTAAAATGATAAATATTAAATATAGTGTAAGGAATGAGTATAGGATGATGTTTGTTGTTGTAAGTGTTTCTATTGTTATTTGCATTAAAAATGCCATAAGTGTAAATAGTATTCCTGATATTAATTCTATGATTAGGTATCTTGGTCTTATTTTGTTATGACAATATCTACATTTTCCTCTTAAAAATATGTAACTAAATATTGGAATCAAGTCGAAAAAGCCTAATTCGTGGTTGCAATTAGGGCAGTATGAACGTGTATGTGTAATATCTTGTCTTTTTGGAATTCTATATATGGCTAATGTGCAAAAGCTACCAAATAGAGTTCCTATTATAAATATTATTGCATAAAAAAATATATCCATTCTTTTTCCTCTTTTTTTAATTGAGCCATACACACAGAGTGTGTGTATGGCTTGTTGCATTTTTTATTCAGTTTTATTCAGAAGCTGATGATTTTAAGATTGTTGGAGAAGATTTTATACTTCCTAACGAGTCATCTGCTGTGCTAACTATCCATTGATGAGTTTTACCTTCTGAATAAGTATAAGTTACAACTATATCTCCTACTGATGCTCCTTCTGGTGTGTCTTCTGCAGTAGCTGCAACCGTTTCAATTACTGTATCTGTAATATTTGTATTGTTTACCTCTATTGCATTCTTAAGATTTTCTTCGGTGATTTGCCCTGTTACACCATTGTCGTCTGTTTCTGTATCTGTAAATGTTGGATCCATGTGATTTGCTAATATTTCTGCTAGTCCAAGTCTTATTGCTTCATCCACTTCTGCTACTGATGATTTTTCATTAGCTCCTGTAGCTTTAGTTAAAATTCCATTTTGTCCTGTTAGCATTGCTATAGATACACCTGCCAATATTAATAATACAATTATTGTTATTACTAATGCTATTAATGTAATACCTTTTTGTTCTTTTATCATTTTTTGTCCCTCCTTCCTTATATAATTATTCTTAGTAAAAAATACTAATATACTTTAAATTGTAGTTTTTGTTATATACCCCTTGTCTGTTATTATCCATCTATATGTTGTTCCACTTTTTCCTTCATAGTCGACTGCAACTGTGTCTGTACCTTTAGTTGCATCGGGATCACTTGTTGCTGGGCTTACGGTAATTTTTATTTTAGCATTCTTACCAATATTAGAATTGTTTGCAGTTATACGTTCTTCAAAATTAGCACTATCAATTTTCTTATATTCGCCTGTATAAGTTGGATCATTTTTATTTGCTAAAATTTCATCACAAGCTAATTTTATTGCTTCATCTATTTCCCCTACTGTTGATTTTTCTTCTGCTCCTGATGCCTTTGTTAAAATACCATTTTGTCCTGTTAACATCGCAATAGATACTCCTGCTAGAATTAATAATACAATTATTGTTATTACTAATGCTATTAATGTAATACCTTTTTGTTCTTTCATTATTTTTTGTTTCTCCTTTTGTTATTCTCTTTAGCTTTTAGTATTATCTTTTTTGTTATATTTTTATTTTAAGTTTTGGTTATATATCCTTTATCTGTGATTGTCCATGTATATTCTGTTCCCTTGTTTCCAGTATAAGTAACTTTAACTTTATCAGTACCTTTTGTTGGGTCTGATGTTGCAGGTTCTGATACTGCTTCTACTGTAATTTTTATTTTAGCATCATCAGTAGTATTAATATTAGAATTGTTTGCAGTTATACGTGCTCCAAAAGTATTACTATCAATTGTTTTATCACTACCTGTATAAGTTGGATCATTTTTATTTGCTAAAATTTCATCACATGCTAATTTTATTGCTTCATCAATTTCACCTACTGTTGATTTTTCACTAGCCCCTGATGCTTTTGTTAAGATACCATTTTGTCCTGTTAACATTGCAATAGATACACCTGCTAAAATTAATAGAACAATAATAGTAATTACCAATGCAATCAATGTAATACCTTTTTGATTCTTCATAGGTATTGCCTCCTTTAAAAATATTTTTTATATTTTTTTACCTAATTATAATAAATTTATGGTGAATCATCATTTTCAACAGATGCTGATGTTGATTTTAAAATATCAGGTTGTTCAATTATTTGTCCATAATTTACAGTTTTTCCTTCTGATGCTGTTTCAACTGTACCAATTTTCCATACATAAGATTTACCCTTATAAGTATAAGTAACTACTATATCATCTGTTTCTGAAGAAGTTCCAAATTCTGTATCTTTTAGTTTTTCAATATTAGAATTATTTTTTTGTACAGCAACTTTAATATTATCAGCATTAACTTTGTTTCCTACTCCATTTTCATCTTTATCAGTATCTTTAAAAGTTGGATCCATATGATTTGCCAATATCTCTGCTAATCCAAGTCTTATTGCTTCATCTACTTCTGCTACTGCTGATTTATCACTAGCTCCTGATGCCTTTGTCAAAATACCATTTTGTCCTGTTAGCATTGCTATTGATACTCCAGCTAAAATTAATAGCACGATTATGGTAATAACTAACGCAATTAATGTAATACCTTTTTGATTTTTCATTGTGAATCATTCCTTTCATTGTTTTTTTATATTCAGAAATCATTTTTATCTATTAAAACATTTTTCTTCCTATTAGCCTCCTTCTTCATCTTCTGCTGATGTTGAGCCTAAAATGTCTGGCTTTTTCGTAATGCTTCCATTAGCATCTATTGTCCAAGTATAATCTGTTTTATAAGTGACTGTAATTTCTCCTGTTCCGCTAGTTGTAAGTTTTGTATTTCCTTTTAGATTAGAATTGTTTTCTTCGATAGCCTTTTTTAAATTGGTATCAGTAATTTGACCTGTTACACCATTGCTATCTGCTACTGTGTCTTCAACTGTTGGATCCATATGATTTGCTAAAATTTCTGATAATCCCAGTCTTATTGCTTCATCCACTTCTGCTATTTCCGATTTTTCACTAGATCCTGAAGCCTTTGTCAAAATTCCATTTTGTCCTGTTAACATTGCAATTGATACTCCAGCCAAAATTAATAGTACGATTATGGTGATAACTAATGCAATTAGAGTAATACCTCTTTGATTCTTCATCATAATCCCCCCTTTTCTTTTGATTTTTTATATATATTTTATAGGCATTTTTCAATCCCATAAATTTAATAACAAAATTTATTTAGTTCCTTTATCTTGGAAGAACTTTCCACCTTCTTCTGTATTATTTTGTGTTGTATTAGGTTTGTCTTCGCTTGAAGTATTTCCGCTTGAAGTATTTCCGCTTGAAGTATTGCCACTTGAAGTGTTTCCTGAATTTCCGCTAGATGCACTAGACGAGCTACCACTTTGTGTATCTGTTTCAGATGTTTCAAAAGGAGAAAATGGGTTAGCTTTTCCCGGTTTATAATCTTGTATTCTTTTGTAATTATTCAAGTCATTGGCATCTACTTCATAAGTCATAATAACCTTATCCTCATCCACACCTTCTGATTGTGCTAATTCTTTTTTTACATTATCTGGTGTAGTATAAGAAACAGGATTTGGCAAAGTTTTTCTCATAGGAGCATATTCATATAATAAAATTAATAATACTAGTATGATAGCTAATGCCAATAATAATGTAATAATTAATTCTTTTATAATTGTTTTCCCCATAAGCTTTTATTTCCTTTCTTTCTATTTTATTGTATTAACTTGAAGTATTAGCGCTATTTGTACTGTTTGTGCTGTTTGTGCTATTAGTACTATTAGTACTATTAGTGCTATTAGTTGTATTGCTTGTACTATTTGTATTAGTATTATTTTCATTGTCGCTACTTTGAGTAGTAACTGTTGATGATGATATTTCTTTTATTGCTACATCTTTACATACAAATGTTGCTTGTAAATCTGCTGTTGTGATGGTTGGTCTCATTGTGAATTCTTCAATTTTAAATCCTAAACTGCTATCATTTTCAATGTCTGAGATAAAATCTAATATAGAAATATAGCTACCATTTACAGCAAATTTTAAATTGTAATAATCTTGTGCTCCAGTACTTCCTGATGTAACATCCATTTTCATTATAGCACCTTCACTACTTGCATAATTACCTAATTTTACCCATAAAGTTTCTATTTCGTATCTTTCAATTTGTGTAGCAGTTTCTTCGCCTTCATTCTCGTTAACTGTTATCATATCTTGATATTCTTGTTTAGCATTTTCTAATTGCTTACTGCTTGTTGTTACTTCACCTACTGCTTGTCTATAATCTTTTTCAGCCAATTTACCTGCTTCTTTTATTTTTTCATCTAATTCCGCGCTTTTTGCTTGAATCCCTCTATAGCTAAGAACTTCTAAATTTCCTACGTCAAATCCCTTGATTACCGTAAAAGCTCCAAGTGCCATTAGTAAGACAATTAAAATTAGCATTAATAATTTTTTCATGGCAAGTCTCCTTCTATCTTTATAGTAATAATGTTATTATCTTTTTGTCCTGCTGTAGATATTGCATTTTGCAATATAGAATCTGTTTTTATTTTTGCCGTTAAATATCCTAATTGTTCATATTTATTAGATTGTGCAGTAATTACAATTTTTGTACCACTAGTATTTTCAATAGATGTTAATTGTACATTTTCTGGTACTATTGACATTATTTGATTTAATAGATTTGGAATTGCATTTTTCATTCTATTTCTTTCTGCAATTTTTTCATTTGCTTCTTTTAAATCTGCAACCATTGTTTGATATTCATTTGTTTTGCTTTTAATTTTTTCATTATCTTTATTGGCAAGTGATATTTGTTGTTGTGTGGTTTGTATTGCTTCTTGCGCCTCGTCTTTTTTCAATTTTATTTGTCTGTCTAAAACTACTGAGAACGAAGCATAAATTATTACCAGTAAGAAAAGCCCAATTGCAATTCTCAGTAAGCTTTGTTCTGTTCTGTCAAATGGTTGTCCTAAGTCCCAAGTAAGCATACCTCCTAAATATTTATTGTCTTTTGGATCTCTGTCTGGGTTTACTTCTATTTTTAGCCAACTAGGAATTTTATCGCTAAAGCTTAATTCTTTAAAGTTCATTCCTGTAACGCCTTCTGATATTCCCATTAAAGCAATAGATATTGCAGAGTTTACTTCTATATAATCTTTCATATTGATGTCTCTTACATTTTCAACAAAATAAGGTCTTAATATTTCGCAATCTACATTAGCAAAATATTCTTGGAAATATAAATCGACATTGTTTATTAGTGCAGCTGTTCCTGTAATAAATACCTTTTTTATTTTTTCGTTATGTCTTTCTAAAATTGCATTTATTTTTCCTACTAATGAATATAATGTTGGCATTATATCTTCCAAATTTCCTGTTTCTTTTTGTAATTCAATTCCTTGTGATGTATAAATAGTTGTATTTTTGCATATTTCGTAAGCTTTTAGGTAAGAATTTTCTCTTAAATTGATTTTATCTAAAATTTCTTTGCTTCCTTCTTCAAAAACATCTATATGATATACCTTGTTATGCAATACTGTTGTTACTGTTGTTTTGTCTTCTATATTAACAACTAGATAATCTTCTTCTTTCTCTGAATCTACTAAGTTTGGTATTGCCATAGAAATTGGTGATATATTGCTTACTTTATATCCTTCTACTTGTTGTACTATTTTATTCAATTCTATTTTATTTTCTGATATATAGATAACTTTAACTTGATCTTTTTCATCTTCATTTTCAACTACGGCATATCTGCTTTCAAACACATTTGGGTTATAGCCTTTTTCTGTGCAGAAAGAATCAAATTCGGTTTTTATTGCCTTTTGTAAATCATTTTTGGTTAATAACGAAAACATATCAAAATAGTTATACATTTCTTCTGAAAGATTAATACTAATTGGTATCTTTTGGCTATAAGTTTCTTGTATTATTTGAGTAATTGCTTCTTCCACTCTATCATAGAACTTAACGCCAAATGATTCTACTTTTATTTTGTTACGTTCTTTTGAAACTTTTGCATATTTAATTAAATTTTCATCTATATATAGCCCTAAGCAATTTGTATTCGCCATTTTTTTCTCCTTTTTTTTGTTATATTTTTATTTTTTACAAAATCGGCAAAATCCATACTTGAATTAATTTTATATTGTGACATATATTTCTATTTTATATTTTTTTCTTAAAAAGTCAATATATTTAATAGAACTGTAACAGAAATGTAATATAATTGTAATATTTCATTTTTTATTTATATTTTTTTCATTTTGCATATAAAAAATCCATCTGTTTTTTCGTTTTGATATACTTGTATGGTTCCATCTGGTTCTATAAATTGTGAAAAGAAGCTTTGTGGTCCGTATTTTTATTTTTTCTATTTTAAATTCTGGATTTTCTTTTATAAATTTTTTTATAATTTCTTGATTTTCTTCTTTTAAAATACTACAAGTTGAATATACTAATTCTCCTCTCTTTTTTAAATAGGAAGAACAATTTTTTAGTATGCTTTTTTGTAATGTAGTTATTTCTTCTACATCTTCTTTTGTTTTTTTCCATTTTATATCTGGCTTTCTTTTTAATACTCCTAATCCTAAGCAGGGTACATCTAATAATATTTTGTCAAAATATTCAAAATATTTTTCTTCATATTTAGTAGCATCTTTTATTTGTGTTTTTATATTTGTAATTCCTAATCTTTCTGATGTATTTTTTACTAATTTTACTCGGTGTTCATGTATATCCCAAGCAATAATTTCTCCTTTATTTTGCATTATTTCTGCTAAATAAGTTGTTTTTCCTCCTGGACTGCTACATGCATCTAATACTTTGTCTTGTGAATTAGGATTTAAAATTTTTGCAATTAGCCCAGCTGCTTCGTCTTGAATTGTAAATTTTCCTTCTTTAAAAGCTTTTATTTTTTCTATATTTTTTGCGCCTTCTATTATTAAAAAATCTTCTACTTCTGCTTCTTTGGATTGTATATTTTCTTGTTCTAGTTCTTTTTTTAGTTCTTGAATATTTGTTTTTAAATTGTTTACTCTTATTGTTAATTGTGGTTTTTTATTGGAATTTTCACATATTTTTTGTGCTTTTTCTTCTCCTTTTTGTTCTATTAATTCACAAACTAACCACAATGGCATAGATGTTGTTTTAGAAATTTTTTCTTTTGTATCTTTTATATTGAAAAATTCTTCATAATCTGCTTTTTCTACTTTTCTTAGTATTGCATTTACAAAATTTTTACTTGAGGTATGTCCATATTTTTTTGCTAAGTTTACAGCTTCGTTTACTACTGCTGATTTTGGAACTTTATCTAAAAATACTATTTGATATACACTCATTCTTAAAATGTTTAAAATCCATACTGATATTTTTTTCATTTTTATTTTTGAGTATTTTTTTATAATTTCATCTATTGTTAGTTTCCAAGAAATTGTTCCATATACTATTTCGCAAATAAACCCTACATCTTTTCCGGTTCATTTCTTTCCATGTTTTTCTTGCATTTGTTAGCATTTCGTCTAATACTAGATTTGAATATGCATCTTTTTCTTCTATTTTATATAGTGTTTTTAATGCTATTTCTCTTGCTTTATCCATATTTATCACTTTCCTTTTTTTGTTCATTATATAATTTTCCTATAAAAATTTCCACTTATTTTGTATAATTTTTCTACTTTTCGGAAATGATATTTTTAAATGATTTTTTGGGAGGTTAATTATGGATATAAAAAAACATTTAATTATTACAGGTAATTCTAATATTTCTTGGAAAGATGCTATTGTAAAAGCAATTGCCGAAGCTTCTAAAACTATTGATTATTTATCAGAAGTGAAAATTTTAGAGCAAAGGGCTAGTATTGATAATGATAAGATTGTAGAATATTTTGTTGATTTAGATGTTAGTTTTTCTGTTGATTTGAATCGAAAAAATAATGATAATAATAATGATGAATAAGGAGGTATTTATGAATCCGTTAGAAACGAAACAGAGTTATCAAGATTATGTGGATAAAAAATCTCCTAACTCACCTATTTGGAAAAATTGTTTTAATGCATTTTGGGTTGGTGGATTGATTTGCACTATTGGACAAGTTATCCTTAATATATGCAAAGAACGTGGTTTTGATACACAAACTTCAGGTACAATTGTTTCCATTATTTTAATTGGCTTGTCTGCTTTTTTAACAGGCTTGAATTTGTTTAATAAGATTGGCAAATTTGCTGGTGCTGGTTCTTTGATTCCAATTACTGGCTTTGCTAATTCTATTGTTTCGCCTGCTATGGAGTATAAGTCTGAAGGCTATGTTATGGGAGTTGGTGGAAAGATGTTTACTGTTGCAGGTCCTGTTTTGGTTTTTGGTATTTCTGCTTCTATTTTAGTAGGTATTGTATATTTGATATTTAATACTCAAAGCATGACTTTGGTCTAGTCGCATTGGTGTCGCATTGGGGACGTTTCATTTCCGACATTTTTGTCGTGTTGGGGACAGTGTCGCGTTGGGGACGTTTCCTTTTGGACATTTTTGTCGCATTGGGGACA
>CANQTZ010000068.1 GCA_947626865.1 uncultured Clostridia bacterium | reverse complement strand
TTCTTCCGTTTATTTCCGTTTTCTTCTACTTCTGCTCCTGTTGTTAATAAGACACTCCTACTTTTTGGCTTTGTGTATGGTGCATTTTCGAAACTTTGTCCATTATCAGTTGAGTACTTTCCTTTGGTAACTGTAAAGTCTGCATTAATGTAATTTCCCCAACTAGTTGAATCATTTTTTAACTCGGATAGTAATTTTGCACCCTTTGTTTCTATATGCTTCATCACTAAGTCCCATTGGATTCCAAACATTAAACTACTTTCATAACTTCCTGAATTCATTTCACTTGCTTTCTCTTGTGCTTGTTTACACGTTACAAAATTATATGGATATGCTCCTTCTTTACATACTGGAGTTGGTAAATTACTGTCGCTTGAACTTGTTCTTGGATTACCTTCTATTCCCATCTCGTATTGCCCTATCCAGAATCCTCCATTTTCATATACACTTTTTAACATCTTTTCTTTTAAATTATTGTAATCTGTTTCTGATTCTAATCCACTTTGGTCTTTTGAATACCATTCGTCTTTATTATTGCTACTTCTGTAAGCACTTGCATAATTTTGTAATACTTTTTCAATCTTTTCATACTCTTCTGAATTAGCTGGTGCTTCAGTTGTATTAGTTCCATTAGTTTCATCAGTAGTATACTTTGTATTAGTATATATGCTCGTTGGCACTTCTATCCATACGTAACTATTTCCATCCTTATCTTCTATTACTAATCCCGTTTCTAAATCGCCCTCTTTTTTGCTAAATTCGCTACTTGGTAAATATGGTGTCGTTTCGTCTGTTGCTGGCAAACTTCCTCCTGCATCTCCAATTTTTCCATATAACTCTGAATATGGTATTTCTTGTCCAGTTTTACTTGTAAAACTATTATCTCCTGCATTTTCTACATAATCTTTTCCTGTCAATATTCCTTTTATTATTCCATTCGTTATACTTCCGTCTCCACCTTTTGCTAATTCGTCTGTTACATATGCTGCTATGTCTAATTTGGCCTGCTCTTTTGCATCTTCTCTTTGTGTCTCCTCTTTTGCTGTATTTGCCTTACTTAATATTCCATTCTCCCCTGTCAATGTCGCTATACTTACTGCAGCTAAGATTAACAAAACGATTATAGTAATTACCAATGCAATCAATGTTATACCTTTTTGTCTTTTACTTTTAATGTTATTTTTCATTTCCTCACCTCCTCTTTCGTTTCTTTCTTTTTGTTTTTCTTTTGCCTCTTTCATCTTGTTCTACCTCCTTCTCTTTTTTCTTTTGGTTTTTTCCCATGGCTTTTAAGTGATATTATGTTGTGTTCTGATTATACAAACCTTACCCAATTATATATCACATCTTCCACTTATTTTGCAATACTTTTTTCGACTTTTTTAATATTTTTTGTTTCCGTACACTATTTATTATGTATCTATTCTTAGTATAAACTATTCTTTTACTTTTAGCAATACTTTTTTCATTTTTTATATAATTGTAATATTTCTGTAACTTTCTTGTAATAAAAAAGAGAACCTCTACAAAAACAATCTTGTATTTGTATAAGTTCTCTCAAATAAATATCACTTTTTATTTTACATCATCAAATGACCTATATCTAATATAAACAACAATTCCTATAACTAAAGTAATTACCAATAATGTGAGCATAATTGCTGAACCTGTATAAGGCAAACCTTTACTTGATGTTGTTTTATCTAGTGAAGTTGTAGTTCCTTGATTACCTTTACTTCCTCCAGTTCCAGAATAAATATCATCATCTGAATTGGTTTTTGCTACAACTGTTAACTTACAAGTTGCAGTATATCCACCATCTTGTGTTGTAACAGTAATTGTTGTTTCTCCTTTATTTTTAGCTGTTATAACTCCACTTGGTGTAATAGTTGCTACATTTTCATCTGAACTTGTCCAATCTACATTTTTGTTAGTTGCATTTTCTGGTGTTATTGTAGCTACTAAATTAGCTTGATCCCCCACTTGCATTTGATGTGTTGTTTTATTTAATTTAACCCCTGTTGCTTGAACAACTGCTGGTGCTTGACTTTTTGTAGTAAATGCTTTGATACAAGCATTTGTATTTTTTAATGTATATGGTTGCAAACTTAAATTGTACATATCACTCCATGAACTTCCATCAACAGAAATATAGCTTTGATTTGCACTAGATGTTGCATTATCCCAATAATTACTTGCTTGTGTAATTCCAGATTCCACTAAATCACATTCTAATGGTATAGTAACATTTTCTGTATTTATATATTTAACAACTACTGCAAATTTATCACCTGTTAATTGAACAGGAGAAGATAATTTAACTGTATGATATCCTGCCTCTAGTGCATTTGAACCTGTATATGATGCAACTGGTGTACCTAAATTTGTCATATTATCTCCATTTGGATTAACGTATATTTCCACCCCTTGTGTTGCATACAAAAATAGTCCAACCTCTGTAAGTTGCTCTAAATTTTGTTTATCCTGCCTATTATATACATTTGCTAAATACATATTAGTTCTATTTAATGGTACTCCTACAGACATTCCTAATTCATCATATTGATAGATATAATCATAATCTGACTTGCTTTGATTATCATCATATTCTTCAACTGAATTAATACCCATCATCATTTGTTCTACAAAAATATCATCATAAGATATATAGAAATATCCTCCATCACCTAATCCTGTACCATAAGAATTTAAAGCTATATATGCACCATCATGCAATGGTCTTTTACCTTCTGCAAAATAATCCTTACTAAATGTATCATCCCATCCTACAATTGTAATAGCATGATTCACCACCAAAGCTTCATTATTACAATAGTATGCATGATGAGTTGTATCATAATATCCAGCCTTACTAGTATATTGTCCATCATCTGTAACACTCATATCAGAATATACATTTGCTGTAACTCCACCATCCTCTTTTATATGGCTTTTAATTAATGTTCTTATTGCATTTACTTCTTCTTGTGTATATGTTTTTCCTAAACCATCTGTATAAGTTATTTCACTACCAGCTATTTTTTTATTTATAGTAGCAAATAAAGTTGCATCCTCTACTCTAGCTCTCACTGGCTTATTTAAATCTACACTACTTGCATCTTTTAAATAATAATTTTCTTGAGAATTTTCACTTTGATTATATACACTATCAAAAGGCAAATCACTTTCATATACAGGTCCGTTTAAACCAACACTATATGCCAAAGCTAACGTAGAATTACCACCAGCACCTAAATTTCTTTTAAACATTTGAGCTGTTTTATAATCAATGTGCATTGGTGAATATTCTACTGAAGTTGTATTATATTTATTAGCAAGAGTTGTTTCTAATGCACTTGTAAATGAAAATGCCCAACATGCACCAGTTAATTGTTGATTTTTAACTTTAATGTTACTTATTCTATTTTTTAAATTGTATTGACTATCTACAGTTGCACTTCCTACTTGACTTAGCAATTGATTATATTTTGATCTTTTTATGCTGTCTTTGATATCAATATTACTATAATATGGCTGTATTACATTTTCTCTTTCCTTTGGCAGTAGATTTTCCCACTTTTTAAATTCTTCTGATTTTTCTGTTAGTTTTAGCTCTACTCCTTCCAAACCTTCCGCATAAGCTACGGTTGTACATATAAACAACAATATACAAAAAAATGTAGCAATTTTCTTTAGCATTTTTCATTCCTCCTATTTAATTGATACATTTTTAATATAACATAATTTATATTATTTATCAATTTTTCTGACGAATGTTGCAAAAATTTAAAATTTTTGTAATATTTCTGTAATATTTTTGTAATATTTGATATTAATATACATAATTTTGTGGATTGTATGCCACTCCATTTACTCTAACTTCTAAATGTAAATGTGGACCTGTTGAATTACCTGTTGAACCAACTGCTGCCACTGTTTGTCCTTGTGCTACAGTTGTTCCTGCTGATACGTACAACTGACTACAATGTGCATAATATGTTTGTACACCATTTCCATGAGAAATTACTAACATATTTCCATACGAACCTTTTCTTCCTGAAAATGTTACTGTTCCTCCCGCTGCTGCCATAATAGGTGTTCCAGCTGAAGTTGCAATATCTAACCCTGTATGTGCTGATTTCCTCATACTACTTCCTGCCCCAAATCGTGAAGTGATAACTCCTGAAATAGGTCTTATAAGAGATATTCCTAAATTAGCTTTTTGATATGATTTATTACTAGATGTATTTACATTTCCATTTGCAGTATTTTGGGCTGTTTGTACCACAGGCTCAACTTTTGGTTCTACAAACAATTTATTTACAGCATCATCTTTAGCTGTGAATTCTTTTTTTTCTGTTTCGTATTTTTCTACAATTGATATTTTATCAATATTATCACTTTTCTTTTCCTTTAAAGAATTAACAACATTTTCTGCTTCTTCAAAATTTGAAATATATGCTTTTTCTTCTTCATTTTCTAATAGTGCATAATAACGATAATATGTAATTCCTTGTTCTTTTACTCTATTTAAAATTTCATCATCATTTGTTGTAACATTTTTCTTTAATAAACATAACTTGTATTCTGGTAAATTTTCCACTTGAACAAATGCTACATTTTCGTTACCTTCGTCTCCTTTTTCTATGTACTCATTTATTTTATGTTGCAAACTTGTTTTATTTTCAGTATATCCAACTTGCTCCCCACTTATAAAAACACTATATGTGGGCTTATATAAAAATGCAATTGCTCCTATAATTAAAAACACAGAAATCATAAAAAGAACTGTAAATCTAAAACTTCTTTTCATGTGTACTAATATTTTTTTAAACATAATTCTATCAATCCCCTTTATTTTTAGTTACGGTTTTTGAAAAAATCTATTGTAATAATATTGTAATATTTCTTTTTTTGCAAAGATATTTTTTCTTGATTTCCGTAAGTTTAATCGCATTTTTTAACTTTATCTTACTTTTTTTCAATTTATCTCTCATTTTCAATTCTATATTTACTGAATTATTGACACAGTTACATAAATATGATAAAATTCATAATGCAAAGGTTAGCTTGGCACCTACTCCAAGGAGGATTTGCAATGGAGAAAAAAGTGATTACAGCAACAGTTAACACAACAAGGGATTTAGAGAAATTTCTCGAACTCGTTCAAAAAAACAAAAACATGGGCTGGCAATTAGCTGAGCCTATGCAGAAACTTGAAGTCCACGATTCTAAGTGGATATATTCCCAAAAGTTCATAAGAGATTGAAAAAATATAAAAAAATATATAGTTAAAAAAAAAATGGGGGACTATCACAATAAGCCAAGCATAGTCTCTTTCTTTTTTTCACCACCTATTGAATAAATTAAATAAATATAGTATAATGAGTAAGCCAAATAAAACCAAAAAGGAGAATTTTTATGTTTGATAAATTAGAAAATGTAGAAAAAAGATATGAGGAGTTAACTCAGCTAATATCAAATCCAGAAATAATAGCCAAACAAGATGAATGGCAAAAATTAATGAAAGAACATGCAAGTATCGAAGAAATTGTGCTAAAATATAGAGAATACAAAAAAGCCAAACAAGCAATGAGCGAAGCAGAAGAATTAATGAAAGATGCTGAAATGAAAGAACTTGCAGAACAAGAATATTATGAAAATAAAGATAAGTTACCAAAAATTGAAGAAGAATTAAAAATTTTATTAATTCCAAAAGATCCTGATGATGACAAAAATATTATTTGCGAAATTAGAGCAGGAGCTGGTGGAGAAGAAGCTGCTTTATTTGCAGGAACACTATTTAGAATGTACACTATGTATGCTGAAAGAAAACATTGGAAATTAGAAGTATTAAATGAAAACGAAACTGGACTAGGCGGATATAAAGAGATTTCATTTATGATTACAGGAAAAGGCGTATATAGTAGACTTAAATTTGAAAGTGGCGTTCATCGTGTACAAAGAGTTCCAGATACAGAAAGTAGTGGAAGAATTCACACTTCAACATCTACAGTTGCTGTATTGCCAGTAGTTGAAGATGTAGAAATAGAAATTAATCCAGCTGATATTAAAATGGAAGTATTTAGAGCATCAGGAGCAGGTGGTCAGCACATCAACAAAACCTCATCTGCTGTAAGATTAATTCATGAACCTACTGGAATTGTAGTAGAGTGTCAAACTGAAAGGTCACAATTTCAAAATAAAGATAATGCTATGAGAATGCTTCGCACAAAGTTATATG
The DNA here is from genome assembly GCA_947626865.1 of uncultured Clostridia bacterium. GTDB lineage: Bacteria > Bacillota > Clostridia > TANB77 > CAG-508 > CAG-269. The sequence continues at coordinate 2,663 of CANQTZ010000068.1, read as the reverse complement.
AAATAGAAAAACAAAAAAGAGATAGCGAAATTGAAAGTAGCAGAAGAACTCAAGTTGGCTCTGGTGATAGAAGTGAAAAAATAAGAACTTATAATTATCCTCAAGGAAGAATTACTGACCACAGAATTGGAATGAGCATATATCAAATGGAAAATTTTTTAAATGGGGATTTAGATGAAATGATAGATAATTTAACAGCTGCTGATAGAGCAGAAAAATTACAAGGAGAAGATGAATAATGCAAGAAATTTTAAAAGGATTAAATGATAAACAATATGAAGCAGTTACAAATGTTGATGGTCCATGTTTAGTAATTGCAGGTGCAGGAAGTGGAAAAACTAAAGTATTAACTCATAAAATAGCATATTTAATGGGAGAAAAAGGTGTTAAGCCATGGAATATTTTGGCAATTACATTTACAAATAAGGCTGCAAACGAAATGAAAGAAAGAATTGCTAATTTAGTAGGTGATGTTTCTAAAGATTTGTGGATGGGAACATTTCACTCTATTTGTGTACGCATTTTAAGAAGATTTATAGACCGAATAGGTTTTGACTCATCATTCATTATTTTTGATACATCAGATCAAAGAACCTTGATTAAATCATGTTTAAAAGATTTAGCAATTAATGATAAAATGTTTACAGAAAGAAGTGTATTGTCAGAAATTAGTAATGCTAAAAATGAGATGCTAAAACCAGAGCAATACACCATAAGGGTTACTGGTGATTTTAGAAAAGAAAAAATTGCTACAGTTTATGAATTATATCAAAAAAGGTTAAGAGAAAACAATGCAATTGATTTTGATGATATTATCAATTATACTATAAAAATATTATTGCAAAATCCAGATATATTAGAATATTATTGTAATAAATTCCAATATATTTTAGTCGATGAATATCAAGATACAAATAAATCTCAATTTACACTTGTTACTATGTTAGCCTCAAAATATGGAAATATTACAGTTGTAGGAGATAATGACCAAGGTATTTATAGTTTTAGAGGAGCAGATATTAGTAATATTTTAAATTTTGAAAGGGATTTCCCTGGTACTAAAATTATAAAATTAGAACAAAATTATCGCTGTACTCAAAATATTTTAAAGGCTGCAAATAGTGTTATAAAAAATAATGAAGTAAAATATAAAAAAGAATTATGGACACAAAATGATGAAGGAAATTTGCCAACTGTATATCAAGCTAATAATGAATATGACGAAGGGGCTTATATTGCTGACCAAATAGAATATCTGCGTCGAGAAAATTCTTATACTTATTCAGATTTTGCTATTTTATATAGAATGAATACTCAATCAAGAGCAATTGAAGATATATTTGGAAGAGAATCTATTCCATATAAAATGGTTGGAGGTCTTAAATTCTATGAAAGAAAAGAAATTAAAGATATTATTGCATATTTGAGATTGATTCAGAATCAATCTGATAATTTAAGTTTGAAGAGAATTATTAATGAACCAAAACGTGGCATTGGAAAAACAAGTTTAGAAAAAGTAGAAAATTTTGCAATGCAAAATGGAACATCTATGTATGAAATAATTAAACGTGCTGATGAATTTGGATTGAATAGAGTGTACTTAAATTCAAGAGAGTTTATAAATACAATAGAAGATTTAAAAGAACAAAATGAAAAGTTAACTATTTCTGAACTGATACAATTAACACTAAAAAAATCTGGCTATATGCAAGCTCTTGAACAAGAAAATACTATAGAAGCTGAAAATAGAATAGCAAACTTAGAAGAATTTTTGACTGTAGCTGTTGAGTTCGAAGAAGAATCTGCAGAAAATTCGCTTAGTGAATTTTTAGAAGGTATTACTTTATCAAGTGATTTGGATAATATGGAAGAAGAAACTGAAAGTGTTACTCTTATGACATTGCATAGTGCAAAAGGTCTAGAATTTCCAGTAGTATTTTTAATTGGTATGGAAGAAGGTATTTTCCCAGGACATCAATCTATGCTAGAACCAAAAGATTTAGAGGAAGAAAGAAGATTATGCTATGTTGGAATTACTAGGGCAAAAGAAAATTTATTTTTAACTTGTAGTAAACAAAGAACTGTTTTTGGCTCGACTAGTTATAATCCAATTTCAAGATTTTTGGAAGAAATTCCTAGAGATTTATTGCAAGGCTCTCAAGAAGTATTTGGTGACAGCACTACAGAAGAAAATGATTTCGAAGATTCTTCTTATACTTGGACTTATGGAAAACCAAAACATCATGTAATAAATACAGAACCTATTGGTGTAAGTGCAAAGAGTAGTAATGTTTTTGCTTTTAGATCTGCAGAAAGTTTCTTGAATAATTTAGGAAATGCAGTATCTCCTAAGAATGTAGATTTGTCGCAATATGAATCTGGTGTTCGAGTTTTTCATAAAAAATTTGGTGAAGGTACTATTAGTAATGTTGAACCAGAAGGTGATGATTTAAAAGTAGATATAAGTTTTGACAAAGTTGGAAATAAAAGATTGATGGCAAAATTTGCTAAATTAGAAATTATCGAATAAACTTATTACAATTCACAGCCAAATTTATATTTACATTGCCAAAATAATTAATATAGTATTTATTTGTAACTCCCAACTACATAACAGACTTTAATACAAAGTGGGTTAATAATTGTATTTTTTCATAACTGCG
>CANQTZ010000067.1 GCA_947626865.1 uncultured Clostridia bacterium | reverse complement strand
GGTGAGACAAAAGAGAAATCATCTTTTAATTTTTTAACAATATCAGTTGTAACGACAGATTCAGCATTAATCATGCCAATAATGATAGGAGAAATAATTTTAAGATGAGGCTTAGAAAGATTAGGACAAACATTTTTAAAATAATTAGATAAATCTCTTGAAACTTCAAGATGAGTATTGTATAATTTAAACATAAAAACACCCTCTTTTGTAAGATTTTTTTTTGATGTATTAATATTTTAACAAAAAGGGTGTTTTTAGTCAATTTTATTTTTAGATATGAAATTATATTACTATATAGAAAAAAAATTGCTCTACAAAAAAGTGTCGGGTATTAAGGTGCTTGATGCCTAAGAACATCAAGCACAAAAAAACGCCAAACTCCAAACAAAAGTTCACGAAAACGCCCAACAAAGTCACCAGCCTGCGATATAATTCCACAAAATTATTTGTATCATTTGTGATTTGTAACCAATTATGTAAAAAAATCTCTAAAATACCAAAAAAACACTTGATTTTTAGGACTAGTTATAGTATAATGAAAAAGTCGAGTGTATCGATAAAATAAAAAAATGGAGAGATGACAATGGAAGATGGTATTGAAACAATATTCACTTTGCCTTATTTAAACATTCCAATAACTAACGTTCTTATCATGTCATGGATAACAATGGCGGTTATTATATTATGGGCATGGTTATCAACAAGAAAAATGAAGTTAGTTCCAACAGGATTACAAACCACAGCAGAAATTGTTGTAGAAGCTATTACTAATTTTGCTGAAGGTATCATTGGAGGTCAAGCAAAAAAGTTTGTACCATACTTAGGAACAGTAGCATTATTTTTAGCAATTTCTAACACAGCAGGTGCTCTATTTATGTCAGCATTAACAGGGGGCATCATAGGACCATCTACTAGAGGAATGGCTATACCGGTTGCATTAGCAATCATGACAATACTACTTACCATTGGTGCAGGTATTCAGAAAAAAGGAATAATGGGATTTATAAAAAGTCTATTTCAACCAATATTTGTATTATTCCCTTTTAAAGTATTAGAATTTTTCATAAAACCATTATCTTTAAGTATGAGGCTTTTTGGTAATATATTAGGTGCATACGTATTAATGGAAATGATATTGCACAATTTACCAGTAATCCTTCCAAGTTTTGCTTGCTTATACTTCGATTTGTTTGATGGGTTATTACAAGTATTCGTATTTGTACTATTAACCGCATTATACATAGCAGAAGAAGTAGAGGAAGAAGAATAATAAATTATTCGTTTTGAAGGTGGTGAGAAGATGAACGGATTAGTAATTTTAGCAGCAGCACTAGCTGTATTCACAGGTATAGGTGCAGGTATTTCTATCGGACTAGCAACATCTAAAGCAGTAGAATCTGTAGCAAGACAACCAGAAGCAGCAGGAAAAATTCAAACTATCTTATTATTAGGTGCTGCTTTAGCAGAAGCAACAGCTATCTATGGTCTAGTTGTAGCACTAATGATATTATCTAAAGTGTAATATCAAATAGAAAAGAAAGGGAAGTATTTACCCTATTTATTAAAGTAAGGCAAATACTTCTCTTAAAAGAATAAAAAAACGTTAAATACATATAGATTGGAGTTAAAAAATGGAATTTAATCAAGAATTTTGGGTAACGTTAGTTTTTACGTTTATCAATATTATTGTTTTATATATCATTTTAAAGAAACTTCTATTCAAACCAGTTGCAAAGCACATAGACGACCGTTCTAAAAAAATACAAGAAGCATTAGACTTAGCTGAAGAAGCTAAGAAAAAAGTAGACGAAATGAAAGAAGAATATGACTCAAAATTAAGACTTGCCAAAGAAGAAGGAGACAAAATAGTAGAAGACTACAAAAAAATGGCAGACAAACAATACGAAATAGCTGTTGCAACGGCAAAAAAAGATGCAGATTTAATAATAGAAAAAGCAAAAAAAGAATTAGAAGTAGAAAAAGAACAACTTGTTTCAGAAATCAAAAAAGAAGTAATCAATTTGGTATTAACAGCAAGTCAAAAAGTAGTAAAACAAAACTTAGACAACGAAACCAATAGAAAACTTATTTCAGATTTTATACAAGATAAAACAATATCTTAAATGTAGAAGAAAGATGGTGTATGCAAAATGTCAGTAATTGCAAATAGATACATACAAGCACTTTTCAGTTTGCCAAAAAGTGAGGAAGAAAACAAAAGCCTTGAAAAAAGCTTAAAAGAAGTAGCTGAAACTTTTAAGACAAACGAAGAATTTAGAAAAGTTTTGCAAGATCCACGTATAAATAGCAATGTAAAAGTAGAAATAATAAAAGAAATATTTAAAGACAATAAACAAACAAGCTTTATAAAATTTCTAGCATTACTAATAAAAGAAGGGCGTATAAATTGCATACAGGAAATTGCAGAGGGGTATGAGCAAATAAATTCTGATAGAAAAAAAGAATTAAAAATGAAAATAATAGTAGCAAGTCCAATAGACGAAAAACAAACAAAAACTATTATAGAAAAATTTAAAATGATGTATAAAGCACAAACCATAGAACATGAAGTCATAATAGACGAAAGTTTATTAGGCGGAGTAAAAATAATGGTGGGAAATAAAATATATGATGGTAGTGTAGCAACACAGCTTGAGCAAATGTTTTAATCACTATTATAGATAATTTTATAAATGCTATAAAGGAGGAATGACTGTGTTAATAAGACCAGAAGAAATTAGTGACATCATCAAAAAGAAAATTGATGATTATGAAACACAAATGAAGGTTGAAGAAGTAGGATATGTTATACAATCTAGTGATGGTATTGCAAAAATCTATGGACTAGAAAATTGTATGGCAGGGGAATTAATCGACTTTGGAAATGACATTTTTGGTATGGCGCTAAACCTAGAAGAAGAATGTGTAGGTTGTGTTTTACTAGGAGGAGAAGTACAAATAAAAGAAGGTTCTATTGCAAAAAGAACTGGAAAATCTGTAAGTATAGGTGTTAGTGATGACGTTATTGGTAGAGTCATTAATCCTCTAGGGCAACCACTTGATGGTTTAGAAGCATATAAAATCGATGCATATCGTGATGTTGAATTTTTAGCACCAGGTGTTATAAGCAGACAATCTGTAAATACACCATTACAAACAGGAATTTTAGCAATTGACTCAATGGTACCAATCGGAAGAGGACAAAGAGAATTAATCATTGGAGATAGACAAACAGGAAAAACAGCAATTGCAGTTGATACTATTATCAATCAAAAAGACCAAGATGTTATATGTGTATATGTTGCAATTGGACAAAAAGGTTCATCTGTTGCATCAATTGTAGACACATTAAAAAAGAATGGAGCAATGGATTATACAGTAATTGTATCATCTACAGCTAGCGATTTAGCACCAATTCAATATTTAGCACCTTATGCAGGATGTGCTATTGCTGAATATTTTATGTATCAAAAACATAAAGACGTATTAATAGTATATGACGATTTATCTAAACATGCACAAGCTTATAGAGCAATGTCTTTACTTTTAAAAAGACCACCAGGACGTGAAGCTTATCCAGGAGATGTATTCTATTTACATTCAAGACTATTAGAAAGAGCAGCAAGATTAGATGTAAAACATGGTGGAGGTTCTATTACAGCTTTGCCAATTATCGAAACATTAGCAGGAGACGTTTCTGCATATATACCAACAAACGTAATATCAATTACAGATGGTCAAATTTATCTAGAAAGTGAATTATTCTTTGGAGGACAAAGACCAGCTGTAAATGCCGGATTGTCAGTATCTCGTGTTGGAGGTTCTGCACAAACAAAAGCAATTAAAAAGCTATCTGGAAGACTAAGACTAGACTTAGCACAATATAGAGAATTAGCAGCATTTGCACAATTTGGTTCAGAATTAGACAAATTTACACTAGAAAAATTAGTACAAGGTGAAAGATCACTAGAAACATTAAAACAACCACAATATCAAACATTAAGCACAGAAAATCAAGTAGTTATATTATATGCTCTAGTAAATGGATACCTAACACAAGTAGATAATAAAAGAGTAAAAGAATTTAATGATGGACTAATAAGACATATGCAAGATAAAAATCCTGAAGTTTTAAGAGAAATTAAAATGAAAAAGGAATTAAAACCAGATTTAGAAGAAAAACTAAAAAATGCAATAGAAGACTATGTTAAATTTTTCAACATATAATTCTATAAAAATATAAAAGAACGGAGTTGAAGAAACTTGGCTAATACCCGTGAAATAAAACTTCGAATAAAAGGAGTCAATGAAACAAAAAAAATAACAAAAGCAATGAAATTGATTTCTGCCGTAAAATTAAGAAAAGCTCGTGAAATGCATGAAAAGACTTTGCCATTTTTTAAGCATATCCAAGAAACTATGATTGATATTTTAGAGCGTGTACCAGATATGGAATTAGTATATTTTGATAAACGCAAAAAAAAGGAAAATCGTAAAAAAGCTTATATTGTTCTTTCATCTGATAGTGGTTTAACAGGTGGATATAATACAAATATAACAAAATTTGCCAGAGAAAGAATAGACAAAGAAAATAGTATTGTATATCCAATTGGTAATACCATAAGAAACTATATGTTAAGAAATGGATATAATGTAGAAGAAATAGAGCTACAAGATTACAGTGTAGATACTAGAACAGCAGGAGATATCGCCGTTCAAATGATAAAATTGTTTAAAGAAGGCAAAATAGACGAGTTAGAATTAATCTATACAGAAATGGAATCAGCTATGCATTTAGAACCACATTACATTAAACTATTACCATTAGAAAGAAAAGATTTCGAAAGGGAAGAACAAAAAATTCATGAAGAATTAGCATTTGAACCAAGTCCAGAAATCGTATTTAATGTATTAACCAATAAATATGTAAAAGGTATTTTATATGGTGGAATGGTAGAAGCTTTTGTAAGTGAAAATTTTGCTCGTATGAATGCTATGGATAGTGCAACAACAAATGCTGAAAAAATGGTAAGTAAGCTTACACTAAATTATAACAGAGCAAGGCAAGCAGCAATTACTCAAGAAATATCTGAAATTATTAGTGGAGCAGCTAATCTATAAAAGCTAAAAAAGAGGAAAGGATGATATGGATAGTGAAAGAAGGAAAAATAACACAAATTATTGGAGCTGTACTAGATGTACAATTCGATAAAGAAACATTACCAAGCTTATATAATGCGATAGAAATTCCTTTTGGCGACGGGAAGATTGTGGCAGAAGTAATGCAACATTTAGGAAATGATACAGTAAGATGTGTAGCAATGTCAGCAACAGATGGTTTAAAAAGAGGAATGAAAGCAATTGATACAGGTAAGCCAATTCAAACCCCAGTAGGAGATGCTGTTTTAGGAAGAGTATTTAATGTATTGGGTGAAACAATTGATGAAAGTGGAGAAACAAAAGCAACTGAAAAATGGTCTATTCATAGACCAGCACCATCTTTAGTAGAGCAAAAACCAGTAGCAGAAATGTTTGAAACAGGAATAAAAGTTATAGACTTATTAGCTCCTTATGCAAAAGGTGGAAAAGTAGGATTATTTGGTGGAGCCGGAGTTGGAAAAACAGTATTAATCCAAGAATTAATTAGAAGTATTGCAACACAACATGGTGGATATTCTGTATTCACAGGAGTTGGTGAGCGTTCAAGAGAAGGTAATGACCTAATTGCAGAAATGAAAGAATCAGGAGTTATTGAAAAAACAGCCTTAGTATTTGGTCAAATGAATGAACCACCAGGAGCAAGAATGAGAGTAGCTTTAACAGGTTTAACAATGGCAGAATATTTTAGAGATGTTCAAAACCAAGATGTATTATTCTTCGTTGATAATATATTCCGTTTTATACAAGCAGGTTCAGAAGTATCAGCTTTGCTTGGAAGAACACCATCAGCCGTAGGTTATCAACCAACTCTTAGCACTGACGTAGGAGCATTACAAGAAAGAATTGCATCTACTAAAAAAGGTTCTATCACATCAATTCAAGCTGTATATGTACCAGCCGATGACTACACAGACCCAGCACCAGCAACAACATTCGCACATTTGGATTCTGTTACAGCTCTATCAAGAGCAATATCAGAATTAGGTATTTATCCAGCAGTAGACCCACTAGAGTCTTCATCAAGAATATTAGACCCAAGAATAGTAGGAGAAGAACATTACAACACAGCAAGAAAAGTACAAGAAATGTTACAAAGATATAAAGAACTGCAAGACATCATAGCAATTCTTGGTATGGATGAATTATCTGAAGAAGATAAACAATTAGTATATAGAGCAAGAAAGATACAAAAATACTTATCACAACCATTCTTTGTTGCTGAACAATTCACAGGAATTGAAGGAAGATATGTTCCAATTAAAGAAACTATTAGAGGATTCCAAGAAATCATATCTGGAAATATGGATGATTATCCAGAAGCTGCATTTTATATGGCAGGACCAATAGAAGATGTTATAAAAAATGCAGAAAAGATGAGTTAGTCTCAAAAAAGTAGGTGAAGATATGGCAAAATTATATAAATTTGAAGTAGTAACACCAAGCAGAATATTTTACTCTGATGAAGTGGAACTAATCGTATTTGAAACAGAAAAAGGACAGATGGGAGTTATGGCTAACCATCTTCCTATGCTAATTGCAAACACAATGTGTACACTAAAAATACAAAAAGGCAAAGAAACAAAATACGCATTTATAACAGAAGGATTTGTAGAAATATCTTCTAGCCAAGTAACGGCTGTTGTGGATGCTGCCGAATGGTGTGAAGAAATAGATGTTGAAGGTGCTATTTCTATCAAGAAAGCAGCAGAAGAAGAACTATCAAATCCAAAAACAGATAAGCAAATAAAACTAGAATTAAAAGCATCTATAGAACGTTCTAATGCTAGATTGAAAACAGCAGGAATGATGAATAGACGTCCGTAAAGCAAAAAAAAGATTAAAAAAAAACCCATTTTGGAAATTTTTTAATCTTTTTTTTCATTAATATAAATACAATAGAAGGAGAAGTAATTATGAATACAAAGTATATTTTTATAACAGGTGGGGTTGTTTCAGGTTTAGGAAAGGGAATTACAGCAGCATCACTTGGAAGATTATTAAAAAACAGAGGATATAAAGTTACCATTCAAAAATTCGATCCATATATTAATGTAGATCCGGGAACAATGAACCCTTATGAACATGGAGAAGTTTTTGTTACAGATGATGGAGCAGAAACAGATTTAGATTTAGGTCATTATGAAAGATTTATTGACGAAAACCTAACAAAAAATTCAAGTGTAACAATGGGAAAAATCTATAAAAGTGTTATCGAAAAAGAAAGAAGAGGAGACTATTTAGGAAAAACTGTACAAGTAATTCCTCATATAACTAACGAAATTAAAGAAAAAATATATAAATTTGAAGATACAGATACTGACATAGTAATAACAGAAATAGGGGGAACAGTAGGCGACATAGAAGGATTATCAATAATTGAAGCAATTCGTCAAGTGGGCTTAGAAAAAAATCCAGAAGATGTTATTTATATTCATGTTACTTTGCTACCTTATATATTTGGCTCTAATGAAATAAAATCAAAACCAACACAACACTCTGTAAAAGAATTACAAAGTTTTGGAATAAAACCTAATATATTAGTTTGCAGAACAGAGGCAGACATACCAGAAGCAGTAAGAGAAAAACTATCACTATTTTGCAATGTAAGAAAAACCAGTGTTATCCAAAATAAAAATGCAGATTGCTTATATGCTGTACCATTAATGCTGGAAGAAGAAGGACTAGCAAGAGAAGTGTGCAATCATTTAAAATTAGAAAATTACATACCAGACAATACAAAATGGACAGCAATGGTTGAAAACATTAGAAATATAGATGAAAATAAAGTAGTAAACATTGCTATTGTTGGAAAATATGTAAGATTAGAAGATGCCTATATATCAGTAATGGAAAGTCTATATCATGCAGGATTTGAAAATCATGTAAAAGTAAAAGTACATTTAATCGATTCAGAATCTATTACAAAAGAAAATGTAGCAGAAAAACTAAAAGGAATAGATGGGGTAGTTGTCCCTGGAGGTTTTGGAAATAGAGGAATTGAAGGAAAAATAGAAACAATAAGATATGTACGAGAAAACAAAATACCATTTCTAGGAATTTGTTTAGGAATGCAAATGGCGGTCGTAGAATTTGCAAGAAATGTACTAAAACTTGCAGACAGCAATTCTGCCGAATTAGACGAAACAACTAAAAATCCTGTAATTCACATAATGGAAGACCAAAAAGCAGTTGATAAAAAAGGTGGAACAATGAGATTAGGAGCTTATCCTTGTGTCATAAAAGAAAATACATTAGCAAGTAAAATTTATAATGAGGAAAAAATATCAGAAAGACATAGACATCGTTATGAATACAATAATGATTATCGAGAAACATTAGAAAAAGCAGGTTTAAAAGTATGTGGAACCTCGCCAGACGGCTTATTAGTAGAAATGGTGGAAATATCAGAACATCCATATTTCATAGCAGTTCAATTCCATCCAGAATTAAAATCAAGACCAAATAAGCCAGCACCATTATTTGTAGGTCTAGTAAAAGCATGTTTATAAAAAATTTTTAAAAAACTATTGACAAATAAGAAAAAAACTTATATAATTTATAATTGTTAGGAGGAAAACTTTGCAGGTGTAGTTCAATGGTAGAACCTCAGCCTTCCAAGCTGATGACGTGGGTTCGATTCCCACTACCTGCTCCACAATCCTAGCAATTATATTTTTTGCAGGTGTAGTTCAATGGTAGAACCTTAGCCTTCCAAGCTAATGACGTGGGTTCGATTCCCACTACCTGCTCCAAT
>CANQTZ010000066.1 GCA_947626865.1 uncultured Clostridia bacterium | reverse complement strand
ATAAGCCATTAGCAATCTGCCTCCTTTCTTAATCCAAGATAGCGATATGGATTTTCTATCTTACCAGTTTTTACAATTTCTAATAAATCTTTATATACAGACTCAATATCATCTGCTTTAGTATCTCTACCACCGATTCCATATATATAATTAACAGCTGGAACATGAATATTATTAACATACATGCCAGAAGTTACATCTTCAAATAAAGCTCCACCAGCCCCATTTAAAGAATCAGCTCTATCCAAAACAGCAACGGCTTTTGCATTTGATAAAGCTTGTGCTACTTCAATAGCAGGGAAAGGTCTAAATACACGAATTTTTAAAAGACCTGCTTTTATTCCTTGAGCTCTTAAATTATCAACTACAAATTTAGTAGTTCCGGCAGTTGAATTCATACATACAATAGCAATTTCACAATCATCTAATTGATAGCCTTCAAATAATCCATATTTTCTACCAGTCATTTTTTCAAAATCTTTTGCAACATCTAAAATAACTTGTTTTGCTTTTTTCATAGCTTCAGCTTGTTGAGCTTTATGCTCAAAAAGGTAAGCTTGTAGGTCTAAAGGTCCAACACTAATTGGTTCTTCTTTATTTAATAAATAATGTTTTGGTTCATATTTTCCTACAAAATCTTTTACTTGGTCATCTTCTACTAATTCAATATTTTCAATGGCGTGAGAAGTAATAAATCCATCTTGGCAAACCATTAAAGGTAGCATAACATCTTCATTTTCGGCAATTCTGTGAGCCATTAAAAGATTATCATAAGCTTCTTGGTTTGTTTCTGAAAATAGCATAATCCAACCAGCATCTCTTACCCCCATAGCATCAGAATGGTCACAGTGAATATTTAAAGGACCAGATACAGCTCTATTTACTAAAGATAACACAATAGGTAATCTTAAGCTTGATGCAATATAAATCATTTCCCACATTAATGATAAACCATTTGCAGAAGTAGCTGTCATTGCTCTTGCTCCGAGCAGCCTCTGCACCAATGCAGGCAGACATAGCACTATGTTCGCTTTCTACAGCAACAAATTCTGTATCTACAGTTCCATTTGCGACAAAAGTTGAAAAATATTGAGGAATTTCAGTAGAAGGGGTAATAGGGAAGGCTGCTACAACATCTGGGTTAATTTGCTTCATAGCAGTTGCAGCTGCTTCATTACCACTTAATCTTTCTCTTATACTCATAATCAATCCTCCTCTTTCATGGCAATTGCACCAAATGGGCATACTTTTGCACAAACGCCACATCCTTTGCAATAGTCATAATTAAAATCTTCTCTTTTTTGTTCGTGATTTACTGGAATAGCATCATCTGGACAAACTGGAAAGCATAAACCACATTGTTTGCAGTTATCACTTAAAAAAATAGGATGTACGCTTCTCCAATCACCAGTTTTGAAATCTTTTGCATTTCCAGAAGTATAAATATTACCACCACGAGTTAAATCTTTCATTGGTGTTTTATTATTAATTTCTGTCATATCTTTTTAACCTCCTTTAAGGCTAATTCCAAAGCCTTCATATTACCTTCAATAACTTCAGGCTTTTTAGCAAATTTATGCTTAAATGATCCTTTCATGTCTTCTAATAATGCTTCATCAGTCATAATACCACTTACTTTTATAATTGCTGCAAGCATAGGAGTATTTGGAAAATAACGTCCTAAAGCTTCTTCTGATATTTTTCTTGCATCAATAGTATAGATATTTCCTTGGTATCCTTTTAATAAACTCTTTAATGTATCTGCTGACTTAGTTGTGTTAATAACAATAGCTCCTGTTTCTTTTAGACCAGATGTTACATCAACAGCTTCTAACAAAGTATCATCAACTACAACAACATAATCAGGTTCATAGATATTGCTGTGGATGGTAATAGGATTATCACTAATGCGGTTATAAGCAGTAATTGGAGCACCCATTCTTTCAGGTCCATATTCTGGGAAACCTTGAATATATTTACCAGTATTAAAAGCTGCATCTGCAAGTAATAAAGAAGCAGTTTTTGCACCTTGTCCACCTCTACCATGCCATCTAATTTCTATTAAATTATCCATGTTTGATGAAAACCTCCTTTTTATTTTTGTTTTATGGATTAAGTATATGCCTAAAAATTATTGATGTCAAGATATATTATTAAGAAGAATTCAAAAAAATATTGAAAAAAATATAAAAAATGGATATAATAAAAAAAACATATAAACAAAAGGAGTAGATATTGGATGACCTCACAATTAATCATGCTAATAATACTAATAGCATTAAATGCTTTTTTCGCGGCAACAGAAATAGCATTTATATCATTAAATGATGCCAAAATAGAAAAACAAGCAAAAGAAGGAAACAAAAAAGCAAAACAAATCGAAAAAATGATAAAATCACCGAGCAAATTCCTAGCAACAATACAAATAGGAATAACTTTAGCAGGGTTTTTATCAAGTGCCTTTGCATCAGATGCATTTGCACAAAAGCTAGCACCAGTACTAAATAAGCTAATACCATTTATAAGTTTAGGAGTATGGCAAAGCATATCAATTATCATAATTACAATAATATTATCATTTTTTACATTAATATTTGGAGAGCTAGTTCCAAAAAGATTTGCAATGAAAAATTATGAAAAAATAGCATTTGCAACAGTGGAAATTATTCGAGCAATAGCAATAATTGCATCACCATTTGTAAAATTCTTAACAGCAGTAACAAATGCAGTATCAAAAATGTTTGGAGTAGGCGAAAATGAGGAAGAATCTGTAACAGAAGAAGAAATAAAAATGTTAGTAGACCAAGGTGAAGAAAAAGGCACCATTGAAGAAGAAGAAAAAGAATTAATAAATAACGTTTTTGAATTCAATGACATAACTGTTTCAGAAATAATGACACACAGAAAAGACATTTTTGCAGTAGATATTAACATTAGTAGTCAAGAATTATTAGAAGAACTATCAAAAGAAGAATATCGTTACAGTAGAATTCCAGTATATGACGAAACAATTGATGAAATAGAAGGAGTTTTATATGTAAAAGATGTGCTAAAAAATGTCAACAAAAAATCATTTAAAGTAAGAGATGTTGTAAATGATGCATATTTCGTATCACAAAATAGATTAATAAATGAAGTATTTAAAGAATTGCAAAAAAACAAAAAGCAACTTGCAATTATTGTAGATGAATATGGCGGAACAGCAGGATTAGTAACAATGGAGGACATATTAGAAGAACTTGTTGGAGATATTTTTGATGAATATGACAAAGAAGAAAAAGAATATGAAAAAGTAGATGAAAACACATATCTTTTAAGTGGAAGTATGCCAGTATATGATGTAAATAAATTGTTAGGTGCAGACATACCAGAAGGAGATTATGATACAATTTCAGGATATTTACAAGAAAAATTGGGAAGAATACCAGAAGAAGAAGAAAAACCAGTCATAGATACAGAAAAATTAACATATAAAATTGAAGAATATGAAGATAGAAGAATTTTAAAAGTAAAAGTGTGCAAAAATAATATAAAAGAGGAAAAGGCAGAAAAGTAAAGAAGGAGAAAAATATGAAAAAAAGAAATATAATAATATTAATTTTAGTTGTATTACTTGTAGTAGCATTAATAGTAGGAGCTTGTTTTGTTTATAAAAATGTATTAGAAAATCAACAGGAATATGAGATTGCAAAAATAGAACAATATAACTATTTTTGCTTAAAGCAAAATGATTTATATGGGGTTATGGATAAAAAAGGAAATACCATCATTTCTCCAGAATATGAAGAAATAAAAATACCCAATCCAGAAAAAGGAATTTTTATATGTTACAAAGCAGAACAACCACAAGCATTAAATGAAAAGGGAGAACAAATTTTAACTGGATATAATAAAGTAGAACCAATTCGTCTTAAAAATATATCAAGTGATTTAATGTATGAAAAAAGTGTATTGAAATACGAAAAAGATGGAAAATATGGATTAGTTGACTTTGAAGGAAAACAAATAACCAAGCCAGATTATGATGAAATTGAAACATTACCATACAAAGAAGGCGAATTGCTAGTAAAACAAAATGATAAGTATGGAGTAATTAATATAAAAGGAAAAAGCTTAATAGACATACAATATGACCAGATTTCAGTAGATGAATATTATACAGAAGAAAATGATTATCAATATGCTGGCTATATAGTATCTATTACAACAGATGAAGGATATCGTTATGGCTATTTAGATTATAAAGGAAATAAAATATTAGACACACAATACAACGAAATGGAGAGAATAACACAATTACAAGATGATAATAATAAGTATCTAATATGTGCTAAAAATGGGCAATATGGAGTAGCAAAAAATGAAAACTTAATTATAGAAAATGAATATCAATCTATTCAATATGACTCTACAAATCAAGTATTCATTCTAGAAAAAAGTAAGCAATATGGGGTAGCAAATTTAGAAGGAAAATTAATAATTCCTTTGCAATATAGTCAAATAGATATTACAGGTATTTATTTATATGCAAAAAATGAGCAAGGCGTAACTGTATATGATAAAAATGGAACACAGGCAAGTATAGATTCTAACATTTCAATTTTAAAAACAGAAAATGAAAAATATCAAATAGAAATTAACAATCAAGATGGTACAAAATATGGAGTTATTAATCAAGATGGAAAAACATTGATAGAACAAAAATATAATTATATAGAATATTTATATGATAATTATTTTATAATAAGTAACGAAAATGGTAAATTAGGAGTGGTTGATGAAAAAGATAATGAAAAAATAGAAGCAATATATGATTCAATGCAAAAAATACAAGATACAGATTTAATACAAACAACTTTATCAGAAGCAAAAACAACACAAATTTATTCAAAAAATATGCAAAAAATTTGTGAAATGCAAGATGCAACAATCGAAAAATTAAACAACAATATTAAAATATACAATGAAAACGAAATTAAATATTTTGACCTAGAAGGAAAAGAATTAAGCAATACCCAAGTTTATGCAAATAATAAATTATTTGTAAAAAAAGAAGGGGATAAATATGGATTTGTTGATAAAAGTGGAAATGTTGTGGTAGATTATAAATATGACAAAGCTTATGAATTTAACATATATGGTTTTGCTGCAGTGCAAAAGGATGGAAAATGGGGAGCAATCGATGAACAAGGTCAAGAGGTTGTGGGACCAATTTATGAAATACAGGAACAGGAAGAACCATTCTTTATAGGAAAATATTATCAAGTAGTATATGGATTTGGCGAAATTTATTATACTGATGCTAATTTATAAAAGAGGTGTTAAATTGAAAGTAGGAATAGCATTGTCAGGTGGAGGTATTAGAGGAATTTCTCATGCAGGAGCTTTAAAAGCATTAGAAGAAAATGGAATTCCAATTGATATAATAGGTGGAACTAGTTCAGGAAGTTTAGTTGCTTCGTTGTATGCATTAGGTTATTCACCTTATTATATCTATATATTATTCAAAAGATATGCCAAAAGCATAGTAGAATTTAACTCGACACCTATTATAACAGGTATAGGAAATTTTATTATGAACAAAAAAGTGTGCATATCAGGTTTGAAAACAGGTGAAACATTGGAAAATTGTTACAATGATATAGCTAAAAGGAAAGGAATTAGCAAAATAGGAGAAATTACCAAAATTCCACTAGTTATTCCAGCAGTAGATATAAAACAGGCAAAGAAATATGTATTTACAAATTCTATACCTAAAAATTGTCAAGATGGTACACAATATGTAGAAAATATAACAGTAGGAAAAGCTGTTAGAGCAAGTAGCAGTTTTCCTGCTATATTTTGTCCATGTGATTTTGGGGAGCATAAATTTTTAGATGGAGGGATTTTAGATAATATTCCAGTATTAGAAGTTAGGAAGCAAGGAGCAGATAAAGTTATAGCAATTAATTTTAAAGCAGATGATGTAGATGAAAGTAGCAATATGATGGATATAACGATGAGAACAATTGATATAATGGGAAATAAAATTTCAGAAGAAAGCTTAAAAAATAGTGACTATATTGTAACAATATCAACTGACAAAACAGGATTTTTAGAAATAGAAAAATTAGACCAATGCTATAAATATGGATATGAAGCAGTTATGCAAAATATAGACGAAATCAAAGAAAAATTATTTTAGCAATATCCCAAAGACTTTTGAATATAATATAAAAAACGGCGAAAGGAAGTAATTTATGAAAATTCGATATTTTGATCATGCGGCTACAACTCCAATAAAAACAGAAGTATTGGAAGAAATGATGCCATATCTTAGGCAAGAATATGGTAATCCTTCTTCTTTGTATAGTATTGGGAGAGGGGCTAAAAAGGCAATAGAGGAAGCTAGAAAAAAGGTTGCTAATTTAATTCATTGTAATCCTAATGAAATTTACTTTACAGGATGTGGTTCAGAAAGTGATAATATGATAATAAAAGGAATTGCTTATGCTAATCAAAGAAAAGGCAAACATATTATTACTTCAAAAATAGAACATCCTGCTGTTTTACATACATGTCAAATGTTGCAAAAAATAGGATTTGATGTGACTTATGTGGGTGTAAATCAGGAGGGAATAATAAATTTAGAAGAATTAAGAAATTCAATCCGTAATGACACAATTTTAATAACTGTTATGTTTGCAAATAATGAAATTGGAACAATTCAACCAATTGAAATGATTGCAAAAATTGCAAGAATGTATCATATTATATTTCACACAGATGCTGTTCAAGCTTGTGGAAATATTCCAATAGACGTAAAAAAAATGGGAATTGATGCACTTTCGTTGTCAGGACATAAAATATATGCACCTAAAGGAGTGGGAGCATTATATGTAAGACAAGGAATTGAATTTGAAAAATTTATGGACGGAGGTCATCAAGAAAAAAATAAAAGAGCAGGAACAGAAAATGTTGCAAGTATTGTAGGTTTAGGAAAAGCAGCAGAATTAGCACAAATTAATTTAGAAAACTATGAGAAATATTTAATGCAATTGAGAAATTATTTTATATCTCAAGTTCAAGAAAAAATACAAGGAGTAAAATTAAATGGCAGTATAAACAATCGTCTGCCAGGAAATGCTAACTTTTCTTTTCAAGGTGTAGAAGGAGAAACATTGTTGTTAAATCTAGATGCAAAAGGAATTTGTGCCTCTAGTGGTTCAGCTTGCACTTCTGGTTCATCTAATCCTTCACATGTATTATCTGCAATTGGCTTGTCTCCTGAACTTGCTCATAATTCACTAAGAGTAACTTTTGGCGAAGACAATACAAAGGAAGATGTGGATTATCTGGTAGAAAATTTGTGTGAAATTGTACAAAAATTTAGAAGTTGAGTTACTGGATAATGGTTTCAAAGCGAGTGTGCCTTTGAAACCATTGTTTAGTAACGAAATTGAAATTAATTGTCAAAGAACACTTTTATTTTTTTTATAATTAGTATATAATGTACGAAACAATAATAATAAATGGGGAAATATATGGGAAAAAAAATTATTAGTTATAGCTTAAAAATATTTTGGATATTTGTAATTGGAAGTGTTTTTGGCTTTTTTGCAGAAATGTTATATGCTTTAGTATATACAAGAACATTGCAAATTAGGCAAGGATTAATATATGGACCATTCATACAAATTTATGGAATGGGTGCAATAGCATATCACATATTAATATTGGTTATTAAAGATAATCCAAAAAAAGCATTTTTTGGTGGAATGATTATGGGCGGTAGTTTAGAATATATATGTTCTTTTCTACAAGAAATATTTTTTGGTACAATTTCGTGGGATTATTCAAAATTATTTATGAACTTGAATGGTAGAACATGCTTATTATATTGTGTTTATTGGGGTATGATAGCAGTCATTTATTTGAAAGTTGTATATCCAATATTCCAAAAAATGGAGATATTGCTTGAGAAAAAGTCAGTAAAAATAGCAAGTATATTTTTGGCTTTATTTATGGCATTTGATATTACAATATCTTGTATGGCTGGAGAAAGGCAACAGCAAAGGCGTCAGAATATTCCAGCCCAAAATAAGATAGATATGTTTTTGGACAAAACTTATCCAGATGAATTAATGGATAAAATTTTTAATAATAATAGAACGGTGTAAGAAGCTTTATATGTAAGGCTAAAAAAATAAAAGTTCTAACCCTTTAAATATAAGAATACAATTAAACAAAAGTATTCGTATATGGGGGTTTGCTTTATGAAGAGTATATCAATAGAAGAACGTGCAATTAGCTTAGCACATTATATAATAGATTCAAAAGATACAGTAAGAGGAGCTGCTAAGAAGTTTCGGTATTAGTAAGAGTACAGTACATAAAGATGTCTCAGAAAGACTCAAAAAAATAAACCCTAATTTAGCAAAAGAAGTAAGGGTGATTTTAGATGAAAATAAGGCAGAGAGGCACATACGAGGAGGAATGGCAACGAAATTGAAATATAGTCAAAAATTGTAATTGGAAAGTTTATAATCTAGTAACAAGAAAACGTTACTAGATTATTTTTTTTTATTATATTACAGGGAAGTTACAGGAATATTACATTTGTATAAAAAAACGAAAAAGGTATTGCAAAATAGTAGTAAGATGTGGTATACAATATGTAAGAATAATATTAATTACAACACGACATAATACTACTTAAAAGCCATGGAAAAAACTAAAAGAAAAAAGGAAGAAGGAGGAAAACGACTATGAAAAAGGCAAAAGAAAAACAACAAGAAATAAACGAAAGAGGGGGTGAAGAAAAAATGCAAAATGGCATTAAAAGTAAAAGACAAAAAGGTATAACATTAATTGCGTTGGTAATTACAACAATATTCTCTTATGACGAAAAAGTAAAATGTAGTAATAACAATGGTTTCCTCCTAGAAACAATTTAGTAAAAATCATAAATTTTCAAATATTTAAAAGATGAATTGTAAAAATAATAACAATTTCATCTTTTTTTGATTTTATAATAAAAAATTTATAAATAATAGAAAAATGGAGGATTTAAAATTATGAATAGTAAAGATTTATAGATGAAAAAACAGAAATTGAATATATAAAAAAAGGAGATTATTATTTACCTAATTTAGTTATAGAGCCACAAAAGAAGATAAACTTAAATAAGTATGGTCATTTAAGATTAGAATATTTGAAAAATAATAAGAAAGCAGAATATACAATTTTATTTATAGAAAATAAACTAATGGAGCATTTAGAAGAAATACAAGAAACTGCTACAAAAAAAGTAGAAGAAATTATTAAATCA
>CANQTZ010000065.1 GCA_947626865.1 uncultured Clostridia bacterium | reverse complement strand
TACTTTTTTATAATATCACGTTTCTTCTTTTTCGTCAATACTTTTTTCAAAATTTTTTTATGGAAATTTTTTACAGGGTTACAATTCACGGCCAAATTTATATTTACATAGTCAAAATATTAATATATTATTTATTTTTAACTCCCAACTGCATAACAGACTTTAATACAAAGTGGGTTAATAATTATATTTTTTCATAACTCTGCATGCGACCAAACGAGTGAAACGAGTGCGATTGGAGCGACTTACATACTAGTATTTTTAATTATGGAAGTTGCGACACACAAAGTTATGAAAAAATACAATTATTTAACCCACTTTATTAAAAGTCTGTTGTGTAGTTGTTTTTTCTAATTAATCTTTATAAAAATAAAGTATAAATAATAATCCCAATTGATTGAATTAAAAATAAATTTAATACATTAGAAATAAAAAGATTATTAGTTGCTTCTACTACCCCTAAAAAATCATTCACTTCATGATTTTTATAATGCTTTTGTGATTCAAAAAAAGTAATTAATTCTGGTATACTAGTAATAAGCCCAAGTAACATACCTATTATAACTTGAGAAATATTAAAATGATTACACAAATTTTGTAATGTATCTGACAATAATTCTCCTACTATATACAATAAAATACCTGTTCCCATTAAAATTATAATATAAAGTAGAGTTTTTCTTGTATTTCCCTTTTCACTATTCTCTTCTTTTTCTATTTTCTTTTCAATTTCTTTATCTTCTTTTGTTAAATATAATTTATGAACATTATTATTTAAGTATAAAAACAAAACATATAAAATTATAAAAATAGGAACAATTGCAATGTTTATTTCTATATTAAATCCAATTAATAATATAGGTATTATGATTGTTATTATTACTAGTACAAGATTTGTTTTTATAGCTTGATTTCTAAATGCTTGTTGATTTTTATTAATTATAATTGATGCCATATATTGTATAAAATTAATTGCATTTGAACTTAATATGTTAAAAATACTCATCTGTATTAGCCCTGTGATACTTGAAATGCTAATTGTTAATAATTCTGGTATTGATGTTGCATATCCTGCAATATCTCCTACTGTTTTTGGTTTCAAATTTAAGTTTTCTGCTAGTTTTCTGAGATTTACAACTAATATATTTTTTGCAATTAATACAATAAGTCCTGAATACAAAATAAATTCTGCAATTTCTAATAACATTTCTCCCTCCTTGAAACATATCTAGTAGTTACAATTCACAGCCAGATTTACACTTATATGGTCAAAATAGTAATATATTATTTATTTGTAACTCCCAACTGCATAACAGACTTTAATACAAAGTGGGTTAATAATTGTATTTTTTAATAACTGCGTAAGCGACCAAACGAGCTTTGCGAGTGCGATTGGAGCAACTTACATACTAGTATTTTTTTATTATGGAAGTTGCGACACACAAAGTTATGAAAAAATACAATTATTAACCCACTTTATTAAAAGTCTGTAATTTGTTGGTCCCCCCGAATTGTTACAAATAAATAATATATTACTATTTTGACATATAGAATTTATTGGCTGTGAATTGTAACATCTAGTAACGATCTTAACATTTATTTTTCCCAATTTCTTGCCATTTATTTGAAAATATTATATAATGTTTCTAAATATAAAGAAAAAATCAAAAGGAAGAAGTTGATAAAAATGAATGAAGTACAAGTTGGTAGAATATATCGACATTTCAAAGGGCATTACTATTATGTAATTTGTGTCGGGCTTGACTCTGAAACTCAAGAAAAAATTGTTGCTTACAAGCATTTAGATGGTTCGGAAAAAATTTGTATGCGATCAGAAAAAATGTTTTTGTCTGAAATTCCAGAAAGACCTGATAATGTAACTAATCAAAAATATCGATTTGAATTAGTTGAAAATATTGATAAAGAAATCAAAAATTCTTAAGGAGGTATAATTATGATAGATATTAAATTTTTAAGAGAAAATCCAGATATAGTAAAGGAAAACATAAAGAAAAAATTTCAAGAACACAAACTTGTTTTAGTCGATGAGGTAATCGATTTAGATAAAAAAAATAGAGAAGCAAAATTGAATGGTGATAACTTAAGAGCCCAAAGAAAAAATTTAAGTAATCAAATTGGAAGTTTAATGAAAGCTGGAAATAAAGAAGAAGCCGAAAAAATAAAACTTCAAGTAAATGAACTTAATAAAAAATTGGAAGAAAATGAAAAGCTTGAAAGTGAGTATGAACAATCAATTAAAGAAAGAATGATGAAAATTCCTAATATTATGCATCCTTCTGTTCCTATTCGGTAAAGATGATAGCGAAAATGTAGAAGTGCAAAAATTTGGAGAACCTGTTGTTCCAGATTATGAAGTTCCTTTTCACGGAGAAATTTTGGAGGCTTTAGGTGGTCTTGATTTGGATAGTGCAAGACGTGTTTCTGGAAATGGTTTTTATTATTTAATGGGAAATGTTGCAAGACTTCATTCTGCTGTTTTGACTTATGCAAGAGATTTTATGATTAATAAAGGTTTTACTTATTGCATCCCTCCTTTTATGATTCGTAGTGATGTTGTAACTGGTGTTATGAGTTTTGAAGAAATGGATGCTATGATGTATAAAATTGAAGGAGAAGATTTGTATTTAATTGGAACTAGTGAACATTCTATGATTGGTAAATTTAAAAATCAAATTTTAAATAAGCAGGATTTACCTTATACTATGACTTCTTATTCTCCTTGTTTTAGAAAAGAAAAAGGTGCACATGGTATGGAAGAACGTGGTGTTTATCGTATTCATCAGTTTGAAAAGCAAGAGATGATTGTTGTTTGTGAACCAGAAAATTCTTGGGAATGGTATGATAAAATGTGGTCTTATACAGTAGAGTTCTTTAGAAGTATGAATATTCCTGTTAGAACTTTAGAATGTTGTAGTGGTGATTTGGCGGATTTAAAAGCAAAGTCTTGTGATGTGGAAGCTTGGAGTCCCAGACAGAAAAAGTATTTTGAGGTTGGAAGTTGTTCTAATTTGACAGATGCTCAAGCTCGTAGATTGGGAATTCGTATTAAAGGAGAAAATGGTAATTATTTTGCTCATACTCTTAATAATACAGTAGTGGCTCCTCCTCGTATGCTAATTGCTATTATGGAAAATAATTATCAACCAGATGGAAGTGTTGTTGTTCCAGAAGTTTTAAGACCTTATATGGGTGGTTTAGAAAAAATAGAAAAAGTTTCTAAGTAAATGTGTCTTGCACTTGTTACAATTTACAGCCAAGAAACTTTATATGTCAAAATATAAATCTGGCTGCGAATAGTAACTTGCAATTAAATCAAGAAAGGAATGTAATTTGTTATGATAATTAAAAATCCAAAATTTGAAATTTCTTGTGTTAAACCAAGCCAATATCCTTCTCAAGGGCTTCCTGAAATTGTTTTGGTTGGAAAATCTAATGTGGGAAAATCAAGTTTTGTAAATACTTTAATTAATCGAAAAAAATTAGCTAGAACTAGTAGTGAACCAGGAAAAACTCGTCAAATTAATTTTTATAATATGGATGATATTTTTTACTTTGTGGATTTGCCTGGCTATGGTTTTAGTAAGATGTCTAAAAAAGAGCAAGAACAGGTTGGCAAGTTTATTGAAGAATACCTGTTTAATAGAAAGGAAATTGCTTTGATTGTTTTCCTTATTGATATTAGGCACAACCCTTCTGAAAATGATAGATTAATGTATAATTATATTATTTCATCTAATTTGCCTTGTTTGATTTTAGCAAATAAAGCAGATAAGATTGCAATTACTAAAGTTGATGATTCTGTTAAAAAAATTCAAAAAGAGCTAAATCCTTTAGGTGATATAACAACTCTACCTTTTTCATCAGAAAGGAAAATTTATCAAGATGATGTTTGGAATTTTATTGAAGATATTTTAAAACCCGCCTTATAAAAGGTGGGTTTTGATTAGCAACAACATTTTTTCTTTTTTTCTTTCTTTTTGTTGCAAAATAATAGAATGATTGATAAAACTAATAATAGTGCCAATATTACTGCTAAAACAATTATAGCTGCCAATGCTCCAAGTATAGCACTTGCTATAGCTGCACCTATAATCAATCCGATTACTAAAGTAAATGCTGCAAGTAATATAATTGTCACAATTCCTAAACAATTTTTTCTTTTGCTACATTTTTCTTCTCTATTATCATAACAATAAACAATCTCTTGTGGCTCCATAATTAAAGTCACCTCCAATATAGTACCTTGATTGATACTATATTATATAATATGTCGTATTTTGTCGTTTTGTTACAAGTTAATAGTTATAAAAAAGTTTTTACTTTTCTCCAGCACTTTTTTCTAATTTTGTTATTGCTTTTAATGCCTTTTCTCTTGGTAGCATTACTGTATGACCGACATTTTTGACATTTTAATTTGAAGTC
The DNA here is from genome assembly GCA_947626865.1 of uncultured Clostridia bacterium. Taxonomy (GTDB): domain Bacteria; phylum Bacillota; class Clostridia; order TANB77; family CAG-508; genus CAG-269. The sequence goes on along the minus strand of CANQTZ010000065.1, from coordinate 5,018 downwards.
GACTCCTATTCTGGTTATTTCCCATAATTTGTTCCCACAAGGATGTGGCTTTTTAGTTCTTACTATATCCCCTATTTGATATTGCACACTGTTCCTCCTTATATTAATGCATTGCTTTTTGAAATCTTTTTGTAATTCTTTCTTTTCCTAAAACTTGCATAATCTCATACATATCTGGTGTATGAGTTCTGCCTGTTAAAGCCACTCTTAAAACAGTGCTTACATCACCTACATGAGCCCTGTATTTATCTGGGTTTGCTTTAAATTCTTTTACCTCTTTTGCATACCCCATTTCTCCTGCTAATTCCTTAATTTTATCAAACCATGTTTGTTTATCATCAGAATCTTCGTAATATTTTTCAAGATATAAACTTAAAATTTTGTTAACTTGTTCTTTATCATTTATTACTTGATACGGATATTCTTTTATTTTTTCAAAAAATACTTCGTCATACATATATTCAATATTTTCTTTTACTTCTGACCATTTAGAAATATCTTTTCTAGGCTTTTTGTTTCCTCTTTCAATACCCAAAACTTTTATTGCATATTCTTTATCATCTAAAATTTTAACTAATTCTTCATCATGTTTTTTTGCCCATTGCAAAGCTTTTTCATATACTTCTTCTGCTGACATTCTAGAAATAACAGTTTTACCCACATCTAGTAATTTTACCATATCAAATAAAGCTCCACTAACACTCATTTTGTTTAATTGCAATTCAAATTCTTTCATTGATTTATCTTTATTTGCTCTTCTCCAATTTTCAAAATTAGAATTAGCTATATTTAACAAGTATTCTTTTACTGCCTCTTCTGGTATTCCTTCTTCTTCATAATAACTAACGGCTGCTTCTGGATCTTTTCTTTTACTTAGCTTTCGTTTGTTGCCATTGTCATTTTTCATAATTGGTGCAATATGTGCATATTTAGGTGCTTTCCAGCCAAGCTCATGGAACAATTGCAAATGCAATGGAATAGAAGATAACCACTCATCACCACGAATAACATGAGTAGTTCTCATTAAATGGTCATCAACGCAATGCGCAAAGTGATAAGTAGGTAATCCATCTGCTTTAATAATAACTACATCTTGGTCATTTTCTGGAAAATCAACATTTCCTTTAATTACATCATGATGTTTAATTTTTCTATCTTCTCTGCCTGGAGATTTAAAACGAATAATATATTTTTCCCCTTGTTTGATTTTTTGTGCCATTTCTTCTACTGTATGATTTCTACATTTAGCCCATACTCCATAATATCCTGTTCTTATTTTAGCATTTTCTTGTTTTGCTCTTATTTGCTCAAGTTCTTCTGGAGTGCAAAAACATGGATATGCTTTTCCTTGCTCAATTAAATATTTAGCATAAGCTTGGTAAATCTCTTTTCTTTTTGATTGCTTATATGGTCCATAATTTCCTTTACTTTCTGTTTCTGAAATCATACCTTCATCTGGTTCAACTGCAAATTCTTTTAGCGAATTTACAATATCAGTAACACCATTTTCTACCTCTCTCTTTTGATCTGTATCTTCCACTCTTAAGAAAAATACACCTTCTGTTTGATCAGCTAGCTTTCTTGCAATCAATGATTGATATAAGCCACCTATATGAACAAAACCAGTTGGACTAGGAGCAAATCTTGTTACAATTGCCCCTTCTTTTAAATCTCTTTGTGGATATTTTTCTTCATAAAAAGATATATCTTTTGCCTCTGGAAATATCAAATTAGCTAATTCTTTATAATCCATTTTATTTTCTCCTTTCTGTTGTGTTGGGGGCGTGTCGCATTGGGGACGTTTCTTTTCCGACATTTTTGTCGCGTTGGGGACGTGTCGTATTGGGGACGTTTCATTTCCGACATTTTTGTCCTATTGGGGACACATCTTAATAAAATAGATGTGTTACCTAAATTATATTTTTTTATAATAGTGTATTAGTTAAAATTTCAAGATGTGTCCCTAATGCGACAAAAATGTCGGAAAGGAAACGTCCCCAACGCGACAAGAATGTCCAAAAGGAAACGTCCCCAACGCGACAAGAATGTCCAAAAGGAAACGTCCCCAATGCGACACCCCAATACGACACTTAAATTTCCATGATTATTGGTATTATCATTGGGTTTCTTTTTGTTTTCATAAAAATATAGTCTCTTAGATGTTCTCTTGTTGTAGTTTTTATTGTTGCCCAATCACGGATTCCTCTTTCTTCACATTGTTTTATTTCATGTCTAACTACAGATTTTACATCATCCATTAGGTTTTCTGATTCTCTTACATAGACAAATCCTCTTGAAATGACATCTGGTCCTGCTACTACTTCTCCTGTTGCGGAGTCCATTGTTAGTACAATCACAATTAATCCATCTTGTGATAGATGTTGTCTATCTCGTAATACTATGCTACCTACATCGCCAACGCCTAAACCATCTACTAATATTCTACCACTTGGTACAGAACTGGTTAATTCTGCTCCATTTTCACTAATTTCTAAAACTCTTCCGTTTGACATCATTATAATATTTTCTTTTTTTATTCCCATACTTTGTGCTGTTTCACTATGTGCAATTAGTTGTCTATATTCTCCATGGACTGGTATGAAATATTTTGGTCTTGCTAGTGCTAGAATTAGTTTTTGTTCTTCTTGACATGCATGTCCTGAAACATGTATTGTTTCTAATGAACTGTATACTACTTCTGCACCTATTTGCATTAAATCATCAATTACTTTAGAAACAAATTTTTCGTTTCCTGGTATTGGAGTCGCAGATATTATGACTAAGTCATTTGGAGTTATTTTTACTTTTCTGTGATCTCCTGCTGCCATTCTTGTTAGTGCTGACATTGGTTCGCCTTGACTTCCTGTTGTTATTATCACTAGTTGGTCATCTGTATAACTGCTCATCATGTCGATATCTATAAAGATTTTGTCTGGACATTCTATATAGCCTAGTTCTTTCGCTGTTTTTATCATGTTTATCATACTTCTGCCACATACTGCAATTTTTCTGTTATATTTGATTGCTGAATTTACAATTTGTTGTACTCTATGCACGTTAGATGCAAATGTTGCTACTACAATCCTTTTTGTGCAATGCAAAAATAGTTTGTCAAATACTTCTCCAATTGAGCTTTCTGACATTGTAAATCCTTTTCTTTCTGCATTTGTGCTATCTGACATTAGTGCTAATATTCCCTGATTTCCTAATTCTGCTATTCTTCCAAAGTCCATTAGTTTTCCATCAATTGGAGTATAGTCTACTTTAAAATCTCCTGTGTGTAAAATAGTTCCTGCTGGTGTAGTTATTGCTAACATTACAGAGTCTGGAATGCTGTGTGAACTTCTGATAAATTCTACTTTGAAGTTTTTTCCAAGTTTTATGGTTTGTCCTTGCATAACTTCATTTAATTTTGTACTTCTTAATAATCTATGTTCTTCTAATTTGTTTCTAATTAGTCCTGCTGCTAAACGTGTAGCATATATCGGAATATTTATTTTCTTTAATAGATATGGTACACTACCTATGTGGTCTTCATGTCCATGTGTTATGACTAGTCCTTTGATTTTTTCTACATTTCTTTCTAGATATGTGATGTCTGGTATTACTAAGTCGATTCCTAGCATGTCGTCATCTGGAAATGATAATCCACAGTCAACTACAATCATTTCGTTTTCATATTCAAAAACTGTGATGTTTTTTCCTACCTCATGTAGTCCTCCTAATGGGATAATTTTTAGATTATTCTCTTTTCTTGTTCTTCTGATGCTTGATTTTACATGTGAACTTTCTATATTTTCTTCTTTAACTATTTTGCTACTTCTTTTTTGATAAGGTTTTGTTACTTTTCCTCCTTCTAATAACTTTCTTCTTGTAGCTGTTCTTTCTCCATCTTTTTTGCTTTTTCTTGTTATGGATTCTTTTCTCTCATATTTTCTTTTTGGCCTGTTTTGTGATTTTTCTTCTGTCATATAATCTCCTTTCCATTCTTTGCTTGTATTTTTTATTTGTTCTCTCATTACTTATACAATGTTGTATTATACTATATTGTTACGAAAATGTCAAATTGGCTATTATTACTTTTTCTCAATAATCTCATTTTTATTCTTATAAATGCTATTTTTAGTAATTACTCCTCTTACAGAAGAAAGTGGATAAATATTAGTATTTCTTCCTACTACGGTTCCTGGATTTAGGACACTTCCACATCCTACCTCTACTTCATCACCAACCATAGCACCAAACTTTTTTAAACCTGTTTCTATCATTTCTTTTCCATTTTTCACAACTACCAATTTTTTATCAGACTTAACATTAGAAGTAATGGCACCTGCTCCAAGATGTGACTTATAACCTAAGATAGAATCTCCTACATAATTATAATGAGGTACTTGTACTTTATTAAATAAAATTACATTTTTAAGTTCTGTTGAATTACCAACAACAGCACCTTCTCCAACAATAACCTTACCACGAATAAAAGCACAATGTCTAATTTCGCTATTCTCTCCAATAATTGCTGGTCCATGAATATATGCTGTTGGCATTACCTTTGCACTCTTGGCAATCCAAACATCTTTTCCTACTTTATCATATTTTTCTGGACTCAATTTATTTCCTAACTCTAATATATAATCATTAATTTTGCTAAGAGCCTCCCATGGATATACTACACTTTCTAGTAAATCTCTAGCTATAGTTTCATTTAAATTATACAAATTACAAACTTTACATTCTTCCATTTTCATTCTCCTTTCTGTGTCATTGGGGCATGTCGCATTGGGGACGTTTCATTTCCGACATTTTTGTCGTGTTGGGGACGTTTCATTTTCGACATTTTTGTCGTGTTGGGGACGTGTCGTATTGGGGACGTTTCCTTTCCGACATTTTTGTCCTATTTGGGACACATCTTGAAATTTTAACTAATACACTATTATTAAAAAATATAATTTAGGTAACACATCTTTATTAAGATGTGTCCCAAATAGGACAAAAATGTCGGAAAGGAAACGTCCCCA
>CANQTZ010000064.1 GCA_947626865.1 uncultured Clostridia bacterium | reverse complement strand
GGATAAGATTTTCATTACATGTCTCGGCTTGTTACGAAATTTAAGAAATTCTAATTTATTTTATGGCACCCTTTCACTATAGTGAACTATTTCCATAAAATTGCATAGAATTTCTAAAATTTCTCCATGCACATTCGACATTCCATTCAAATTCTTATCCTGCAAGGACACACTCGCTTTAAAACCATTATCTAGTAACCCAATTTGTTAAATATAAATAGGAAAAGTTGATTTTCCTGAAAAAGAAAAGTATAATAAAAAGAAAATGTAACATACTAAATTAAAGGAGGAAAAGAGATGGAATATAAACAAACAGAATTAAAAAAAGGAATAAAACTTCATACAATTCATACAGACAAATTTAAAACAAATTTAATAGCCGTATTTTTAACGACAAAACTAACTAGAGAAAATGTAACAAAAAATGCAGTTATATCTGCACTTTTAAGAAGAGGCTCTAAAAACATGCCATCACAAGAAGAAATAAGCAAGCAAATGGAAGAAATGTATGGAGCAAGCTTTGATTGTGGATTAGACAAAACAGGTGATAACCAAGTATTAAAATTCTATTTAGAAACCGTAAACGACAACTTTTTACCAGAAAAAGGGGAAGATATGATAAAAACTTCTCTAGAAAAATTGTTGGAAATTATATTTAACCCATATATAGAACAGAGAAGTTTTAAAGAAGAATATGTTGAACAAGAAAAAAATAACATTAAACAAAGAATAGAAGGCAAAATTGATAACAAAGCAAGATATAGCATAGATCGTTGCATTGAAGAAATGTATAAAAATGAGCCATTTGGTTTATACAAATTTGGCTATGTAGAAGACTTAGAAGCTTTCAATGGAAAAAATTTATATGAATATTATCAAGAACTAATAAACTCTTGCAAAATTGATATATTTATATCTGGAATGATAACTGACGAAATTAATCAAGTAGTAGAAAAAAATGAGAACATAGAAAAATTACAAGAAAGAGAACCAAACTATATAGTACCACAAGCATTAAACAAGCAACTTCCAGAAAAAGAAAATGTAGTAACAGAATCAATGGAAGTAACACAAGGAAAATTAATACTTGGATTAACAGTAAGAGCACCAAAAGAAGAATCAAGATATGCTATTTTAATTTACAATAGCATTTTAGGAGGAACAGCCAATTCAAAGATGTTCCAAAATGTTAGAGAAAAAGCACATTTAGCTTATGTTGCAAGTTCAAGCTATTTACGATATAAAAACAATATTTTTGTAAACTGTGGAATTGAAATTGGAAATTATGAAAAGGCATTAGAACTAATCAAAAAACAAATAGAAGACATGAAAAATGGCGAATTTACAGACGAAGATATTGAAAATGCAAAAAAGGGAATTATAGCAACAATAAAAACAATAGATGATGAGCAAGACACAGGCATTACTTATTATTTTGGTCAAGAACTATCACAAAGTAACATTTCAGTTGAGGAATATCAAAATATAATAGAACAAGTTAGTCAAGACGAAATTATGAATGTCGCACAAAATGTAGGAATTGATACAATTTACTTTTTAAAAGACTAAAAAGTAAAATATTAAAAGATAGTATAAAAAAGAAGGGAGAGTAAAAAATGCAAATCATTGAAAATTTAAAAGTAAAAGAAAAAGTTTATACAGAAAAACTCGAAAATGGTTTAACAGTAATGATAATTCCCAAAAAAGGAATGAAAAAAAAGTACATGATATGGGGAACCCATTATGGATCTAACGAAAGCAGTTTCGTTGTACCAGGAGAAGAAGAGGTAACAAATGTTCCAAATGGTGTAGCACATTTTTTGGAGCACAAAATGTTTGAACAAGAAAATGGCAATAACAGCTTAGATGTATTAACAGCACTAGGGGTAGACGCAAATGCATATACTACAAATGACCATACAGCATATTTATTTGAATGTACAGATAATTTTTATGAAGCAATGGACGAGCTTATGGATTATGTACAACATCCTTATTTTACAGATGAAAATGTAGAAAAAGAAAAAGGAATTATCGGTCAAGAAATTATGATGTATGATGATTACCCAGAATGGCGTGTGTATTTAAATGCTATGCAAGCAATGTATCATAACAATCCAGTCAAAATTGATATTGTAGGAACTATTGAATCTATCAGCAAAATAGATAAAGATATTTTATATAAATGTTATAATACCTTTTACAATCCATCTAATATGACACTTGTTATAAGTGGAGATTTTGAACCAGAAAATTTACTTGAAGAAGTAAAGAAAAGATTAATTGATACAAAGGCAAGTGGAGAAATTAAAAGGATGTATCCAGAAGAACCAAGCGAAATAGTACAAGATAAAATAGAACAAAAATTGGAAGTTAGTCAAGCTTTATATGCTATTGGAATAAAAGATGAGATACCATCAGAGGATATTGTAAAAAGACATATAGCTATGGAAATTTTACTAAATTTATTAATAGGTAGAAGTTCTAACCTTTATAAACAATTATACAAAGAAGGAATTATCTATGCACAACCTAGCTTAGAATATGAATTTACAAATATTTATGCTCATTGCTTAGTTAGCGGACAATCAAATGAACCAGAAAAACTTTATCAAAAATGGAAAGAAGAAATACAAAAAGTAAAGGAAGAAGGCATTAATGAAGAAGACTTTAACCGCATTAAAAAGATGATTTATGGTGGATATGTGAAAGATTATAATGATGTTTCAGATATTGCAAGAATGTTTTTGGCAGATTCTTTTAAAGGAATTAATAGTTTTGACTATTTGGAGGAGATAGATGCAGTTACTGTAGAATATTTAGAACAAATATTAAAAGATGTCTTTAAAGAAGAAAAAATGGTTCTTTCTATTGTAAAAAATTAATAGAATTAGACAGGGGAAAAAAGTAAGAAAAACGGTATTTTTTATGAAAAAATAAAGATACCGTTTTCTTATGTCAAAGGCTGTCGAAAAAGCACGAAAAAAGTAGTACGAAAGTTCGCAAAAAAACGTGAAAACACTTGACTTAAAAAGTATAATGTGGTAATTTATAAATATACAAAAGAAGAGAGGAGAAAAAGGAGTGAGAAAAATGTTAAATGATGAAATTTGTAAATTAAGGGATAAATTAAATAAAAGTATTGAAGAAGGCGAAGATTATAGCATTATATATAAGTTAAGTATAGAACTAGATGAACTTATTGCAAAATACTATGAAAACTTAAAACAAGGTAAAAAAAAACTGGACTGGAGACCAATTCCAATATAAAAAAAGATTTAAGGGATACACCTTAAGTCTTTTTTTAACCACTTATTTGAAACCATTATCTAGTATTGAAATTTTACATACAGTATGATAAAATGAGAGCAAAATCATAAAGGTGTGATGAAAATGAATACAGTTGTATTAAAATTTGGAGGAAGTTCAGTAGCAGACAACATAAAACTCAATGTTGTTGCTGAAAAAGTAATAAGCCTAAAAAAAGAAACAAAAAATGTAGTAGTAGTAGTTTCTGCACAAGGAAAGACAACAGACAAGCTAATTAAAGAGGCACAAGAATTATCTGCAATTCCAGACGAAAGAGAAATTGACATGCTTTTATCAACAGGAGAACAAATAACAGCATCAAAATTAAGCATTTTGCTAAACCGCAAAGGATATCCAGCAATTTCGCTAACTGGTTGGCAAGCGGGAATTAGAACCAATGAGGTGCACAAAAGTGCAAAAATTGAGCAAATTTATATAGAAAGAGTCGAAAAAGAATTAGAAAAAGGAAATATAGTAGTAGTTGCGGGATTTCAAGGAATAAGTAAAACACAAGACATTACTACATTAGGCAGAGGTGGTTCAGATACAACCGCAGTTGCTATGCAAGTAGCACTAAAAGCAGACAAATGTTATATTTTTTCAGATGTAGATGGAATTTATTCTGCTGATCCAAACATGATTACAATTGCAAAAAAATTAGATGAAATATCATTTGATGAAATGCAAGAGATAGCGGATTCTGGAGCAAAAGTACTACATAATCGTTGTATTCAAATGGGAAAAAAATTCAACTGTGATATTATTGCAAAATCAACATTTTTAGATAATCAAGGAACAAAAATATGCCAAGAAATTGAAAATACAAAAATAAAAAGCATTACTAAAAATGAAAAATTAGTAATGATAGAAATGAGAAAAGAAGATATAATAAATGAACAAGATTTTTATAAAATTTATCAAACCTTATTAAAAAATAATGTAATAGTAGAGGCATTCCAAAAAGAAGACCATCACGTACAGTTTAGAATGGATAAATCAGAACAAAATAAAGTACAAGAATTATTAGAAAACACTTATCCTAATTATCAAATAAAGCAAAAAGAAATTGAAAAAGTTACTATTGTTGGTTATGGTATTATACAAGATAATACAGTCCTAAAACAAGTGCTAGAGATATTAGAAAAGCATAAAATTGATGTAATGGATATTGCATTAACACAAGCTAAAATTGAAGTAGTTGTGAAAGAAATAGGAAATGAAGTAATAGAAAAATTGCATGAAAAGTTGATTTGAGGAATGTTGTTAGCTAGTGTTTTCAAGATATGTGCCCATAGAATTTCTAAAATTTCTCTAGGCACATTCTATTATCTAAGTAAGATTAAATGAAAAGAAGGAGATTTAATGAATAGTTCATATATTGTAGTTTGGAATATTACAAGTAAATGTAATGAAAATTGTAAATTTTGTTTTAGAAAAAAATGTAATGAAAGCACGCTAGAAGAAAATAAGAAAATATTTGATAATCTTTCAAATATAAAAATGCATAGATTAACTCTTTCTGGTGGAGAACCTTTATTATATAAAGATTTATTTGAACTTGTAAATTATATAAGAACAAAAAATCCTTCTCTAATTTTGACCATAAATACAAATGGAAAAATAATTGATGATGATATAATGAAACAAATAATTGAAAAATTTGATATAATAACATTTTCAATAGATAGTACAAATGATACTACAAATGAGAAAATAGGGAGAGGAAAGAAACATTTAGATAAAACAATAAAAATACTCGATATGTGCAATAATAAAATAAAAATTAAAATAAATACAGTCGTAAATAAATATAATATAGATGATTTTGAAGAAATTTATGAATTAATAAAAAAATATAGTATAAGTCGTTGGAAAATTTTTCGATTTCTACCCATAAGAGATGCATCTAAATATAAAGATGATTTTTATATAGATGATATTGCCTCAGATAAAGTTGAAAAAATAATAGATACCATGAAATTAAAAAGCAATATGATAATTAATTATAATAAAATTCAAGAATACAAAACATCATTTTTTATTTTTCCAGATGGAAGTATAGAAAATAATAGATTACAAAAAATAGGAAACATACTAGATACATCTATTACAGAAATATTAAAATTAAAAGAAAATAGTAATTTATAATAAATGCTCTATAATTGAATCAGCAAGAAACTATGCTTGAAACCACTAGCTATCAAATAAAAAACTACAAAAATAAATTCTTGACAAATTTTTCTAATAATATATAATAAATATGGTTAAACTAAATACAAATGAGGAGGTATTTTTATGTCTGAAAACACAAACCAAGACGAACAAAAAGTTCAAAATATGATAAACGAATTGGTAGAAAAAGCTAAAATAGCATCAAAAGAATATTTACAATTAGACCAAGAAACCGTAGACAACATCACAAAAGCAATGTCAATGGCAGGATTAGAGCATCACATGGAATTAGCAAAATTGGCAGTAGAAGAAACCAAAAGAGGAATTTATGAAGATAAAATCACAAAAAATATGTTTGCGACTGAATATATATATCATAGTATCAAATATGAAAAAACAGTAGGAATTATTAGTGAAAATCAAGAAGAAGACTATGTAGAAATAGCAGAACCAGTAGGAATAATAGCAGGAGTAACACCAGTTACAAATCCTACTTCTACAACAATGTTTAAATCCATCATAGCAGCTAAAACCAGAAACGTCATTATATTTGGTTTTCATCCTTCTAGCCAGCAATGTAGTAAAAGAGCAGCAGAAATATTAAAAGAAGCGGCTATAAAAGCTGGAGCACCAGAAAATTGTATTTTATGGATAGAAGAACCAAGTGTACTTGCTACTAGAATGTTAATGAATCATCCAGACATTGATTTAATTTTAGCAACAGGTGGAACAGGAATGGTAAAAACAGCTTATTCTTGCGGAAAGCCTGCACTTGGCGTAGGACCAGGAAATGTACCATGCTATGTAAATAAAACAGCAAAATTAAAAACAACGGTAAATGATATTGTTTTATCAAAAGCATTTGATAATGGTATGATATGTGCTTCAGAACAAGCCGTTTTAGTAGATAGAGAAATCTACAAAGAATTTGAAGAATTAATGAGGCAAGCTGGATGCTATTTTGTAAATCCAGAAGAAAAAGCAAAATTACAAAAAAGCATGTTTGATTATACAGAAGAATTTGGTTACAAATTAAAATCACATATTCCAGGACAATCTCCATATCATATTGCTAAAGAAGCAGGTTTTGAAATACCAGAAGACACAAAAGTTTTAGTCGTATATGAAGAAGGAATAGGAAGAGATTATCCATTTTCAAAAGAAAAATTGAGTCCAGTTTTAACTTATTATATAGTTGAAAATGCGGACGAAGGAATTGAAAAATCAGAAAAATTATTAGAATTTGGTGGACTAGGTCATTCTGCTGTTATCCATTCAGAAGATAAAGAAATCACTTTAAGATTTTCAAAAACAATGAAAGCAGGAAGAATTATAGTCAACTCTCCATCTACACATGGAGCGATTGGAGATATTTATAACACAAATATGCCATCACTTACACTTGGATGTGGATCATTTGGAGGAAATTCAACAACCGCAAATGTATCATCTGTAAACCTTATTAATATAAAAAGAGTTGCGAGAAGGAGAGTTAATATGCAATGGTTTAAAATTCCAGAAAAAATATATTTCGAACCAGGTTCGATTCAATACCTAGAAAAAATGCCAAATATCCAAAGAGCATTTATTGTAACAGATGAAGGAATGGTAAAATTAGGGTATGTAGATAGAGTTTTATATCACTTAAGAAAAAGACAACAACATGTTCACTGTGAGATATTTAGTGATGTAGAGTCAGATCCATCATTTGATACAGTAAAAAAAGGTGTTGAAGTGATGGAAACATTTAAACCAAATGTCATAATTGCAATTGGAGGAGGAAGCCCAATTGATGCAGCAAAAGGAATGTGGCTATTCTATGAAAATCCAGATGCAGACGTAGAAGGATTAAAACTAAAATTTATGGATATTAGAAAACGTACCTATAAATTTCCAAAATTAGGAACAAAATGTAAAATGGTTGCAATACCAACCACTTCAGGTACTGGTTCAGAAGTAACATCTTTTGCAGTTATTACAGATAAAGAAAAAAATAAAAAATATCCATTAGCTGATTATGAATTAACACCAGATGTAGCAATAGTAGATCCAGATTTAGTAATGAGCTTACCAAAGTCTGTTACAGCAGATACTGGAATGGATGTACTAACACATAGTATAGAGGCTTATGTATCTAATATGGCATCTGACTATACAGATGGCTTAGCAGAAAAGGCTGCAGAGCTAGTTATAAAATATTTATGTACTGCTTATGATAACGGAAGTGACAAAGTGGCAAGAGAAAAAATGCATAATGCAAGCACAATTGCAGGAATGGCATTTACTAATGCATTTTTAGGAGTAAACCATTCATTAGCACATAAAATAGGAGCAGAGTTCCACTTACCACATGGAAGGATAAATGCAATTTTACTTCCTTATGTAATAAAATACAACAGTACTAAACCTAGCAAATTTGTATCATTCCCAAAATATGAATATTTCATAGCAGACGAAAAATATTATGAACTTGCTAAAAAATTAGGCTTAAAAGCAGATAGCAAGGAAGAGGGAATAAACAGTTTAATTACTAAAATAAAAGAAATGAATGAACATTTAAATATTCCAAAATCATTAAAAGAAACAGGAATACAAGAACAAGAATTTTTAGCTAAAGTAGATGCAATTGCTGATAGAAGTTTTGAAGACCAATGTACAACTGCAAATCCAAGATTACCACTTGTAACAGAGTTAAAACAGATTCTATTAGATGCATATTATGGAAAAGAAATACTTTTCACATAAATAAAAAAAAGATTGCAAAATTATGTAAAATATGTTAAAATAATAAATGTAACAAGTAGACCACTAGCAAGTTTTATTGCTAGTCCCTCGAAGGAGGTAACAATGACAAGAGAATTCGAGGAGAAGGCCAAGCAAATTGCTTGGAACATGTTCCAGAGAGGGCTGTATCCTTGGCACGCTAAGGATATAGTCAAAAACAACGCATCAATTCCCAGAATGTACTGGGAAGAGATGGAAGATCTGGTTTACTCTCGGCTCGAAGAGCTGAGAGGTAGGTACTAAGGAACGGTCACTGGGATTATGGGGAAGATTATACCTATATTCTCAGTGGCTTATTTTTATCAGCAAAATAAAAAAAGAAAGGAGAAATATATGCCACAACAAACAATATTTTCTATGCAAAATATAATATATTACTTTTTAGCAATTAACATCTTTGGCTTCTTTATTATGTGGTTAGATAAGCAAAAAGCAAAAAGAGGTTCATGGCGTATTCCAGAAAAAACACTATTTTTAGTAACAGCACTAGGAGGCGGAATTGGAACAATAGCAGGAATGTACATATTTAGGCATAAGACAAGAAAGCTTAATTTTGTAATAGGTTTTCCAGTTATTACTATATTAGAAATAATAGCAATTATTTATTGGCTATTTTTAAACAAATAAAAGGTGCACATAAAAGAAAAATAAATTGGTGTAAAATAAAAAAAATTATAGCAACCAACTGGGGTTGTGAATAACTTGCTGATAAAAAGCAAGTTATTTGAGTTATTCACAAAGTTATCCACAGTTTCCACAGGTAAAAAAAAGATTAATAAAAGAACCTAAAAGAAAAAAACAGAATACATAAAACGAAACAAATTGCAAAAAAATATCGAAAAATGTAAAAAAAGCATATAATAAAATAAAGCTAAAAATTTTACAAAAAGGAGCAAAAAATATGTTGTATAAATTTAGATATTTATTGCAAAGAAATAGATGTAATTGTAAAGCAGAAATAAATAAACAACAAATAGAAAGGCTAATCCAGCAAGGTGCAATCCTAGTAGATGTAAGAAGTCCACAAGAATTTGCAGAAGGGCACCTAGAAAATGCAATTTCATTACCTGAGTATGAAATAAAGAAAAAAGTAGATGAGTTATTGCCAGATAAATCACAAATAATAATTGTATATTGTAGTACAGGTCATAGAAGTCAAAAAGCACAGAAAAAGTTGAAAAATCTTGGGTATAAAATGGTAGTTACTGTATAATAGTTTCAAGGTGAGTTGCCCCTGCAGTATAAGAATTT
>CANQTZ010000063.1 GCA_947626865.1 uncultured Clostridia bacterium | reverse complement strand
CAATTATTAACCCACTTTGTATTAAAGTCTGTTATGCAGTTGGGAGTTACAAATAAATAATATATTAATATTTTGACATATAAAGTTTCTTGACTGTGAATAGTAACATAAAGAAATATTTTACACTTTTAATAAAAAATATAGACTTTTTATAAAAAATACTATAAAATATATTTATAAGAAAAATAAATGATAAGATAATTATTATATAATTTATAGAGATGGGAGTGATACACTATGACTACAAGAATTTATACATTAGAAGATATAAAGAAAATGTTAAATGAAGTTTTAATGTATACTGAAGTAGAAAAGGCTATATTGTTTGGCTCTTATGCAAAAAATAAACCTACTGAACAGAGTGATATAGACATAATAATTGATAGTAATGGAAAAATAAAAGGACTTAAATATTTTGCCATTATAGATATGATTAAAGAAAAATTTAATAAAGATGTAGATGTCATTGAAAAAACAGAGATAGATAAAAATTCTAAAATAGAAAAAGAAATAGAAAGGACAGGTATAGTTGTATATGAAAAGCAAAGATAAAATGATTATAATAAAAATTTTAAAATATATTGATGAAATAAAAATATTTATAAAAGGATATTCTTATGAAAGATTTAGCAATGATAGAAAAACAGTAAATGCCAGTGTTTTTAATTTAAGTCAAATAGGAGAACTTGCTGGAAAGGTAAGTAAAGAACTTCAAGAAGAATATTCAAATATAGAATGGAGAGGAATTAAAGCATTAAGAAATAGAATAGTACATGATTATGATGGAGTTAATTTAAATATGGTATGGGATTTTTTGACTACTGAATTAGATGAATTAGAAAAAAAATTAAATGAAATTATAAAAGGCTAAGCGTATGTTGAGTACGTTGCCACCTAGGCATTTTTATATATAAGATTAAATAATCATTTTGCAAAATAGCTAAAGAATAGTATAATTCTTTAGTTATTTTTTTTAGACTTGCTTCATAGTATTAAATAAAAAATGGAGGCAAGGTTATGTATAATCAAAATAACAAAATAGAAATTGCTTATGGAAATAATAGCTTAAAGGAAATTTGTAATGACATATTAAAAGGTGAGTTTATAAAATTATTAAATAGCGAAGATGGAGGTGAAAAATGATAAAACAATATAAAGTAGCAAAATACATGAGATTATCCAGAGATGATGGGGATGACCGAGAAAGTGAAAGTATAGAAAATCAAAGAGACATAATAGATAATTATATTAATGAACATAATGATTTAAAAGAAGTAAAAGAATATGTAGACGATGGTTTTACAGGAACAAATTTTAATAGACCTAGTTTTCAAAAAATGCTAGAAGATATAAATGCAGGAAAAATAGATTGCATAATAACAAAAGATTTATCAAGATTTGGAAGAGATCATATAGATACAGGATATTATTTAGAAAGATATTTTCCATCAAATTCTATAAGATATATTGCAATTGGAGACAATGTTGATACTTTAAGGCCAGATGGACTCCAATTTTTAACATTTAAATTAAGTTTTAACGATTATTATGCACAAGATATTTCAAATAAAATAAAGAGTGTTAAACAAAGAAAAATTGAAAAAGGTGAATTTCAAGGAGGAATAGCACCATATGGTTATAAAAAAGATAAAAATATAAAAAATCATTTAATAATTGATGAATATGTAGCAGAAATTATAAAAGAAATATTTAATATGTATGTAAATAAAGGGATGTCACCACAAAAAATAGCAGATGAATTAAATAAAAGAGAAATATTAGCACCAGCTATATATCTGAAAATACCAACCTTTATGAAAAGAGAAAGCAGTAATTCAAGTGGAAAATATTTGTGGCATAGAACTCAAATAGGGAAAATATTAAAAAATGAAGTTTATATAGGAAATGTAGTAGGAAGAAAATTTCAAAAAGTAAGTCATAAAATTGCAAAAGTTAGAATAACAAGTCCAGAAGAATATATAATAGTAGAAAATATGCACGAGCCAATTATAGATATGGATACATGGAATAAAGCACAGGAAAAAATAAAAAACAAGCATATTGTAAGAACAAGAAAATTTAATCATCATCTTAAAGGTTTAATATTTTGTAAAGAATGTATGCGGAATAGCAACATTAAGAACTAGGGTAGAAGAAAGAAAATCAGGAAAAGAATGGAGAATAGATTATTTTATATGTTCTAATAAAAATAGTAATAGAGGAAACTGTAACAATAAGCAAATACGAGCAGATTTTATTGAAGAACAAGTAAAAAAGGAATTAAAAAAAGAAATAGAAAAAATTACATATTCAAAAGAAGAATTAAAAAATATATTTAAAAATTCAAAAATAAAGGTAAAAGAAGAAGTAAATAGATTAGAAAAAAAGTTAGAAATAGGTAATCTAGAATTAGAAAAAGTTAATAACATGTTAGAAGAAATATATCAAGATAAAGTAAATAAAATAATTAGACAGGAAGAGTTTGAAAAATTTTATTCTAAAAAAATCGAGGAAAAAAACAAAATTTCAAATGAAATAAAGGTTTTTGAATATGAAATAAAAAAACGAAAAGAAGAATTAGAAAAAATGGATATGAATAAAATTCTAAAACAGGCAAAAGAAATATTAAGTCTAAAAAATGTAACAAAAGAAATGTATGAAAAACTAATAGAAAAAATAGAATTTGATAGTGATAAAAATATATTCATAAAATTTAAATTTGAAAAATACATATAGTTTGAGCTAAAACTTTAAATTCAGTGTTAGCTTAAAATTTAGCTAATACTGGACTTAAGGAAAATGAAATACATACTGTAAATCATAAAAGTATGCCAGATTTAACACAAGAACAAATAACAAAAGAAGTAATGGACTTACATCAAGTAATTAACCAAAAATTCAATTATGAAATGAAATACATAAGACCACCAAAGGGAGAATTTAGTGAAAAAACATTACAAATATGCAACAAATTAGGGTACAAAACAGTAATGTGGTCATTTGCATATCAAGACTGGGAAGAAAACAAACAACCAGACGAAACAGCTTCAAAAAAGAAGATATTAGATAACCTACATAATGGTGAAATAATGCTTTTACATGGAAATTCAAAAACTAATACTAACATATTAGACTCTATTATAAAAGAAAGCAAAAATATGGGATATGAATTTAAATCATTAGATGAATTTGAATGAAAGGGATTTGACTATGAAAAAAAGAAAGTACAATAAAATTGATAAAATATTAGAATTACCCCAAGAAGTGTATTCTAATATTCCAAAAATGATAATAACAGGATTTGACGAAATAATCATTGAAAATTTTAAAGGAATATTAGAATATGAAGAATTTTTTGTAAGGATTAATACTCATATTGGAATAGTCAATATAAATGGTTACAATTTGCACTTAGAAAATATGACAAATGATGATATAAAAGTAATAGGTAAGATAGAGAGTATTGATATAGAAAGAACGGTGGATGAAGGAGTTTAGAGTATGATAATAAAAATATTACTAAATTGCATAATGGGATATTTAGAAGTTACAATAGAAGGATATTATATTGAAAGATTTATAAATATGTGCCGAAAAAAGCAAATAATGATATGGCATTTGAAAAGAAAAAAGGAAATACAATTAGATTTTAGAATTGCAATTCAAGATTTTAAAGAAGTTTGTAGAATAGCTAAAAAAACAAAATGTAAAATAAAAATAACTGCTAAAAAAGGTTTCCCATTTTTGTTAAATAGATACAAAAAAAGAAAAGCATTTTTTATATTTTTAATTTTAATAGTGTTTCTAACATTATTATCTTCTTATTTTGTATGGAATGTGGAAATTGTAGAAGAAAGTGGTCAAGAATTAGAAAATATAGCACAAGATATAGAAGAAGCGGGATTGAAAACAGGACAGTGGAAATCAAGTGTAGATAGTAAAGAAGTAATTAATAAAATTAGATTAAAAAGAAATGATATTGCGTGGATGGGTATTGAATTAAAAGGAACAAATGCCATTGTAAAAATTGTAAAAGCAGATGAAAAGCCAGAAATTATAGATGAGCAAGAATATTGTAATATAATTGCAGATAAGGCTGGAATCATTACCAAAATAAATGCACAAGCTGGAACAGCTAATGTAAAAGTAGGAGATACAGTAAATGTTGGTGACACTTTAATAAATGGATGGATGGAAGGGAAATTTACAGGAATTAGATATGTACATAGTAAAGGCGAAATAGAAGCCAAAGTATGGCACACAAAATATAAAAATATTCCTTATGACACATTAGAAAGAATAGAAACAGGCAATATAGAAAAACAATATACAATAAAATTAAATAATTTTAAAATAAATTTGCATAAAGGGGTTTCAAAATTTAAAATTTATGATACAATAGAAAATGAAAACAAGATGAAATTATTTTCAGACTTTTATTTACCAATTTCTATCATACAAACAATACATAAAGAAATACAAGAACAACCAAAAACATACCAAATAGAAGAAGCAAAACAAGTAGGAATAAAACAGCTACAAGAAGAATTAGACAAAGAAATTGAAAATAAAGAATCAATTGTAGGCAAAAATATCAATACCTATGAAAAAGAAGGAAGTGTTGATGTTTATGTTACATACGAAGTTTTGGAAAATATAGGGACAAATGAGAAAATTGTGTTTTAAAGGGATAATTGAAAAAATCAATTAGCCTTAAGAAAGGAATGAGAGGTAAAATGGAAGAAAGAAGTCTTAGAATAACAGGAGCAGATAAAAATTTTTTTAACAAAATAACAAGTACATTAACAAGAATATTGATACCTACAAAAATAGGAATTAATGGTATGCTAATTTCAATGAAAAGAAATAGTGTCATAAAAGCATTTGAAAATTATCAATTAGAAGATGGAAATTATAATAAAGAAAAAAATGAAAAAAAATATGAAACAGAATATGAGGGATATTTAGAGGCATTAGATAAATATGTAATGGATTCTATTTATAAAAAAGTAAAAAACAACTCAGCATCAGAATTTGAAAAAAATGCTTTATCTAAATATTATGAAGTAACTAGTTTAAAAGAAAATGAATATGTAGAGTATAAATATAGAAAACAAAAATATTTAATTGAATTAGATTATGAGGGAATAAAAGTTAGTGGAAAAGAAAAATTAATAGAAAGATATAACAAATTCTATTTATCAAAAATGGATTTGTTATATAAATCTATCTTGAAAAACTATTCTATTAAAGTAGCTGATAATACAAACACTTATGAAAGTTCAAGAGAGTGGATTTATACAAAAATATTTTATACATTAGAAGAATATATTCAAAACATTTTATCCTTAAAAATAGAAAATAATTATGATGTAAGTGTGAAAGATATTGTATCAGAATATGAAAGATATCAAGGTTATAGTGTTGGAAAATTAGATACAAGAGATAATATTGAAAAAAATATGATATTACTTAATATTAGCAGAAAATTATTTACTCATAGTTTACCATTAATTGTAGCAGAACAATGTTATGAAAAATTATTAAAAGATGCAAGAATGTTGGTGCAAGATACAAAATTAGCTGCTAAAAGAGAAAAAGCATATTCAATGCTAATAAATGTAATGGAAGATTATAATGTTAAATTATTAGCAACTAAAGTATATTGGGACTCTGCTAAAGTAAGAGATGAATACAAAAAATTCTGGAATCAGTATCAAGCTATCTCTAAATTAAAAGAAACAGACTTTATTGAATATGTAAAACAAAAAGAAATATTATTTATAAAAAATGATATGAAAAAATTAGAAAAAGAAAAAACAGATTATTCAAAAATAATGAAATATTATAAAAGAAAATTAGTTGACTATGGAGCTATGAGACAAGTAAAAAATTCCTACAAATCAAAAGGAAAATACATAAAATATAAGGAAGTTGCATAAATATGTATGAGATAATATATAAAGATATAGAAGAAAACAAAGAATATGAAAAAATAGTAGATAGGGTACTTAAGCAATGCTTTCAAGAAGAAAATATGCAAAATTCAAAATTATCAATTAGTATTACTTTAACTACAGCTCAAAATATCCAAGATGTAAATAAACAATATAGGAATATTGATAAAGTAACAGATGTACTTTCTTTTCCTATGTTTGAAAAGGACGAGTTAGCTTTAAAAATTAAGGAGCAAGATTTTTTACATGAAGATGTTTTAGGGGATATTGTAATTTGTATTTCTAAAGTAGAAGAACAAGCTAAAGAATACGAGCATAGTTTTGAAAGAGAATTAAGCTATATGATAGTACATGGTTTTTATCACTTAATGGGATATGACCATGAAGAGGAAGAAGAAAAAGCTCTAATGAGAGCAAAAGAAGAAAAAGTATTGAATGACTTAAAAGTAAACAGAGGTTAAAAATTAGGGGGATGCTTATATGAAAAAAAGTGGAACCAAATGGTTGATTTTCTTTTTGATTATATTAATAATAGGGGCAGGTGCGTTATTAGCATATAAAATTGAAAAGGACAAACCGGTAAATAAAGAAAGTGATGAAGTTGTTGCAACAGAAGAACAATTTGATTCAGAAACAGAAGAAAATACTGTACAAATTTTTAAAGGTAATGATAGACCAATTGCGGTTATGCTAGACAATCACAAAGACAGTTGGCCACAAGCAGGTATTCAAAAGGCATATATGGTGTATGAAATAATAGTTGAAGGTGGAGAAACTAGATTAATGGCTTTGTTTAAAGGTGTAGACGTAGAAAAAATTGGTTCTGTGAGAAGTGCAAGGCATTATTTTATAGATTATGCACTTGAAAATGATGCAATTTATACACACTTTGGAGAAAGTCCACAAGCAGATAGTGATATAAAAAGATTTAGTGTAAGCGAAATTGATGGTATTTCAGAAGATGGAACTACATTTTGGAGAGTAAAAGATAAAGCTTCTCCACATAATGCAGTAACAAATATAGAAAAGTTAAAGGAATCTGCTAAAAATAAAAGATATAGATTAACTTCTAGTGAAGAAAGTGTGCTAAAATATCAAATTGATGAAGTCAATTTGCAAGAAGGACAAGAAGCACAACTTGTTACTATACCACATTCTGATCTTCAAACAGTGAAATATGTATATAATGCAGAAAATAAAGTATATGAAAGATATGCTAGAAATATAAAACAATTAGACGAATCAACTGGAGAAACATTAACAACAAAAAATATTATTATAACATTTTGTGATAATTACACATTAACAGATAAAGAAAACAAAGGAAGACAAGGACTAAAAAATATAGGTACATTTGATGGCTATTATATTACGAATGGAAAAGCAATAAAAATAAAATGTATAAAAAGTGATAGAACTGAAAAAACTAAGTATCAAGATTTAAATGGTAATGAAATACAAGTAAATGATGGAAATACTTTTGTAAACATTTGTCCAACTGATGCAAATGTTACAATTGCAGAGCAAGGGTAGAAGGAGTGAAAATAAAAAATGAATATTTATGATACTGCAAACCAATTAGCACAAGAAATTAAGCAATCAGAAGAATATAGAAATTATAAAATGGCAAAACAAACATTAAATTTAAATATAGAATTAAAAGAAAAAATGGCTAAATTTGACCAAATTAGATATGAAACACAAATGATTGCTATGCAAACTGGAAAGCAAGATGAAAACAAATATAAAGAAATGCAAGAATTATATGCAGAACTAATAGAATTAGAAGAAGCAAAAAGATATTTTGAGGCAGAAACAAAATTCAATATAGTAGTTGCAGATGTTAATAAAATAATAGGAGAAGCAATTAGAGATGTTATGCAATGAGTTTTTTGTAATAGTAATTATTACAATAATTGTAACAATTGTATTAAAATATATTTTTGAATATAATATGAAAAAACTTAAAAATTTAGGAAAAGAAGAAGAACTAAATAATCTGGCAAAAGCGTATCCAAGCAATATGGAAATGTGTAAAGAGTATTTAGCAAAAATAGGAAATGACAAAGTTAAAATAGAAGAAAATGAAGGAACAGAAGCATGCTTGTATATAGCAGTTACTGATAAAATTTTGATTGGAAATATCCAAAATACATACACAAGAATCCAAACTATTGCGCATGAATGCTTACATTCTATTCAAAGCAGAAAATTATTGATGTTTAACTTCATATTTTCTAATATATATTTGATATATTTTATTGTTATTTGTGCATTATTAATTTTTAAATTATTACCATATAAAATGATGTTTTTAGCAATTTTTCTTATACTTAGTCTAATTTATTATATGGTAAGAGTTTATTTGGAAAATGACGCTATGATAAAAGCAAGGTATCTAGCTAAAGAATATATGGAAGAAAAAGGGATATCATCCAAAGAGGAAATAGAAAAAATTGTTGCAGGTTTTGACAAAATAAACACAGCAGGCATAAAATGTATTAATTATCATTTTTTTGTAGGCATTATGATAAGAACTCTAGCTATGTCAATTTTATGTGCTTTACTATAGAATGATGAAAAAGAAGACTTATTTAAGGTCTTCTTTTTCATCATGTAAAAGCATATTTAGAATTTGTGGGTAAAGAGTAGTTGCATTTATATTCCAGTTATCAACAATTCGTTTTGCTCTATCTCTAGAACCGACAAATGTTTTTACTTCAAATATTGTTTCATTGTTTTCAATAATTTTGCATTTTATCATATAGTCATTTTCACTTTTAGGGATAAACTCAGCTGTAACAGAAGATTCATTTTCTATTGTGTGAAATTCTTTTTCGAAAATTGAATCAGCTTTTAATTTTAAAAGTCCAGGTAAAACATCTTTTGTAAGCATATAGGCATTTTTGCCTTCGGAAGTAATTTTTATTACATCATCATTATCTTTCGTATAAGTTCCTACCAATTTAGAATCAATTAAATCAGTTAGTATTTGCTTGAAGTAAAAATAATTAACATCATTAATTGTAGTAATAATTTTAAACAAATCATCTTGTTTACAATCTCCGTTGATTAAATTTAGTATGTATAAAATTAAAACTTTGTTTTCAGCTAAATTGGTAGTATTGTTTGAATCTGAACTCATACATAGCACTCCTTACATTAATTTTTAATTTTCTACTTAATCTTAACATTTTTATAAGAAAAAGGCAATATTTTTAAGAAAATTGTTGTAATTATAAAATAATAATAAGGCTTCTATTACTGCTACTGGAAAATTGGAAGAAGGAGAGCATACTTAGGAGGTGGGGTATATTACAGGAAAGTTACAGGAATATTACATTTGTATTAAAAAATAAAAAAGGTATTGCTAAAAGTAAAATAATAAGATATACTAAAGATAAATACATAATAAATTAGGTATAGCAACAAAAAATATTAAAAAAGTCGAAAAAAGTATTGCAAAATAAGTGTAAGATGTGATATATAATTGGGTAAGGTTTATATAATCAGAACACAACATAATATCACTTAAAAGCCATGGGAAAAAACCAAAAGAAAAAAGGAAAGGGAGGTAGAACCAGATGGAAAAGGCAAAAGAAAAACAAAAAGAAAGAAACAAAAGAGGAGGTGAGGAAATGAAAAATAGTATTAAAAGTAAAAGACAAAAAGGTATCACATTAATTGCATTGGTTATCACTATCATTGTTTTGTTGATACTAGCAGCAGTAAGTATTGCAACATTAACAGGGGAGAATGGAATATTAAGTAAGGCAAATACAGCAAAAGAGGAGACACAAAG
>CANQTZ010000062.1 GCA_947626865.1 uncultured Clostridia bacterium | reverse complement strand
AGAAATATATGTTAATTTTAACTTTGCAGAAGTAGGAAAATTTAAAGTTTAGTGTCTAAATTGTACACTCTATGATTACAATGTACAAAAGTAGCACAAAAATTTTCCTACTCACAACTGAATTACATAAAACAGAAAAATAAAAAAATTGAAAATAAAAATTTTCAATTTTAAAATTTAGAATTTTTTGTGTCTTAATTGTACCTTATAATCATTAGCTGAAGCAACACAAATAGCTTTAAGCATTTCATCAACAGTTAAAGTCTCTCTAGGATCTAACCAAATTTGAGAACCACCCATAGAAGAAGCATTTTCGCTACAAGGAACAGAATCTGTTAGGGAAATTTTACCACTATCAAGGGCTTCCATAATGAGCAAAATACTCATCACCTTTGTGACAGAGGCAGGACGCAAGACTTCGTGGCTGTTATGTTCATATAAAATTTGACCAGTAGACTGTTCAATTAAAATGGCAGATGGAGATTCCAAATTTAAATTATTAGAAGTCGATTCTTCATTTGCATTAGTAAGAACAGTATTATTACTAGACCATACATAAGTAGTTTCTTCAGCAAAGCATACTGAAGAAAAGCAGAAAACAAATATAAATAAAAAACAAATTGAAAATTTAAATTTATGCATAAATATCCCTCCAATTTATTATTATAAACTTATTCAAAACGAAGAGATAATATGCGTCGTATTGGGGATGTCGCATTGGGGACGTTTCTTTTTCGACATTTTTGTCGCATTGGGGACACATCTAATATGGTTTTTTAAAAAGGCTTTATAAAATTATAAAACTTTTTTTATTAATGCAAATTTATTTTAGAGCAATCAAAGTAGTTGTAACAGAAGCACCATCAGTAGAAGCCACGATTTTAACAGGATTTCCAGAATCGTTCCTAAATTTTAAATCATAACTGCCATAAGCAACTGCTGCATCTTTTCCTTTTTCAATATAAGGAACGTAATTGCTATGAGCATGTCTTTCGGTAATTACTAAGCTAGGAACAGATAAAACAGCATTATATAAGGTAGAACTAATTTGACAATTACCACCACCTAATCCTTTTTTCTTATTTCCATTTTTATCAAAAATATCTGCTTTTTGATATCCTTTATCAGTAGTGGATTGTCCAACTGTTTCACAAAAAGAAAAGGTAGCACCATTTTGTACAACAGTTTCATTTAATGTATTACAAGTGATAGAAATATTATTTTGACGAGCTGAATCACTTGAATATATTTTTGTACTAAAAGTAGCAATTTGTTCTTCTTGAGGAGGTGGTGGCTCTTCTCCTGTAATGTTTTTTGTTATTTCATTAGTTGTATTAGTATCTGATTTATTTTCTTCTTCTTGTTGATTTTCTTGATTATTTGAATCAGAATTAGTATTCTCATTTGTAGCTGTTTTTTCGGCTTCGTAATTGCTATTATTAGAATTTGAGCCGTTGATTGTTATAATAAATAAAAATTCCTATGCCTAAAGCTAAAATAAGAAATATAGCTAAAATAATTTTTTTATTTTTACTCATTTTCAAATCTCCTTTTAATATTATTAAAACGTAGTATAACCAAAAATACGTGAAATTATTGACATTTTGAAAAAATAAAAGTATAATAAATATGTACTATATAAAAAGGGAGTTTTGTTATGTTAGAAAAAAGTTGGAAAAAAATAGGATTATTAATTTTAATAATAGCATGTGTTTTTAATATCATGGGAAAATTAGTAAATAAAATGTCCTTAAATAAAGAAATGCTTTATTCTGCACAATATATGTATGATGAGCAACAAGTAGAACAACAAAATGAACAAAATTCTAAATAGTACTTGAAAAATAAAGAAAAATATGATATGATGAAAAGCAGTCAAATTATTTCGACACAAGAAAGAGGTGAACTGAAAATGAAAGAAGGAATCCATCCTAACTATAACCAAACTACAATCACATGTGCATGTGGTAATATATTAGAAGTTGGTTCAACAAAAACAGATTTAAAAGTAGACGTTTGCTCAAAATGCCATCCATTTTGGACAGGTAATTTAAGACAAGAAACAGTTGGTGGTAGAGCAGATAAATTTAAGAAAAAATATGGACTTGCATAATAAAAAAATATTTAGATTTTATTTAAAATCTAAATATTTTTTTATTACTGAATAATGTGTAAAAGTGAGCGTACCCCCTGACACCATTATTCAGTAATATTTTTTTTCAAATTTTTTACTTGTTCTTTTCTTTCAAATATGCTATGATAATACAAGAAAAGGAGTAAAATATCAATGAAAGAAATCGAAACACAAAAACAATATATTACAAAAGTAAAACAACTAAACGAAGATAAAAAAAACAAATACACTATACTAACTATGGGATGTCAATTAAACGAAAACGACTCCGAAAAACTATGTGGTATGCTAGAACAAATGGGATATGAAAAAACTGAAAATCAAGAAGAAGCAGATATAGCACTTTTTAATACATGTTGTGTTAGAGAAAATGCAGAAGACAAACTTTTTGGAAAATTAGGAGAACTAAAAAAACTAAAAGAAAAAAAGGGAATTATTATTGCTATTGGTGGATGCATGATGCAAGAAAAACACATTACAGATAAAATTAAACAAAGTTATCCATTTGTAGATATCCTATTTGGAACACATACTTTGCATAAATTTCCAGAAGACTTATACAAGGCATTGCAAGAAAAAAGAAAAATAGAAGATATTATAGATATAGATGGTGAAATCCATGAAGGGTTGCCAATCAAAAGAAACAGCAAAATAAAAGCATCTGTTACAATTATGAATGGATGTAATAATTTTTGTAGTTATTGCATTGTACCATATGTACGTGGTAGAGAAAGAAGCAGAGAGCCAAAAGAAATCATAAAAGAAGTAGAAGAATTAGCAAAGCAAGGATACAAAGAAATTACATTATTAGGTCAAAATGTTAATTCTTATCTAAGAGTAGAACGAGAAAAACAAATACCTTTTGAAGAATATCAAGGTGTACATTCATTTGCTACATTATTACAAGCAATAAATAAAATTGATGGCATACAAAGAATCCGTTTTGTATCACCACATCCAAAAGATTTTACAGATGATGTAATTCAAGCAATAGCTAGTTGCGACAAAGTTTGCAAACTAGTACATTTACCATTACAATCTGGAAATACAAAAGTTTTGAAAGAAATGAATCGAAAATATACAAAAGAACAATACTTAAATCTGGTAGAAAAAATGAAAAATAAAATTCCAAATTTAACATTATCAACAGACATTATTGTAGGATTTCCAGGAGAAACGGATGAAGAGTTTGAAGACACTTTAGATGTTGTAAGAAAAGTTAATTTTGAGCAAGTATATATGTTTATCTATTCCAGAAGAGTAGGAACGCCAGGAGACAAAATGCAAAACCAAATACCAGAGGAACAAAAGCATAAAAGATTTGATCAATTAAAGGCTTTAGTGGAAAGTCAGATTGGGCAAAATAATCAAAAATATTTAGGAACTAAGCAAAAAGTTTTGGTAGAAGGGGAAAGCAAAAATAATAAAACACTATTAACAGGAAGAACAGATAGCAACAAAGTGGTTGTTTTTGAAGGAGATAAAGAATCAATTGGTCAAATTGTCGAACTTGAAATTGTTTCTGAACATATGTGGTATTTGAAAGGAGAAAAATAATATGGCAGAATATTCACCAATGATGCAAAGATATCTTGAAACAAAAGAACAATACAAAGATTGTATTTTATTTTATAGATTAGGTGATTTTTATGAAATGTTCTTTGATGATGCGATTTTAGTAGCAAGAGAACTAGAAATTACTTTAACAGGAAAAGATTGTGGACAAGAAGAAAGAGCACCAATGGCAGGAGTACCTCATCATGCAGCAGAAATGTATATTTCAAGACTTGTCAATAAAGGATATAAAGTTGCTATTTGTGAGCAATTAGAAGATCCAAAAACAACAAAAGGAATAGTAAAAAGGGGAGTTATCCGTGTTGTAACTCCAGGAACAGTAGTAGATAGTAATATGCTAGAAGAAAGAAAAAACAATTATATCATGTGTATTTTTAAAACTGGTATTTATTATGGGATTAGTGTTTGTGATATTTCAACAGGAGAATTTTATTCAGCAGAAATTAAAGATAACAACAATTTCCCAATGTTACTAGACGAAATTGCAAGATATATGCCATCTGAATTAGTTATTAATTCTATGATGGCAGATTGCACACAAGAAATGGATAAAATCAAAGAAAGATTTGAAAATACCTACATAACCAACTTAAATGATAATTTTTTCCATAATGATGTAGATAATTTAGAACTAAGATTTAACATCATAAATAACAATGGAATGAAAATAGAAAATTTCGAAGAAAAGACTTTAGCAATTAATTCTATCCATGCTTTAGTACAATACATAGAAGAAACGCAAAAGACCACATTAAACCATATAAACAAAATAGTAATTTATCCATTATCTCGCTACATGGCACTAGATGTAAATAGTAGAAGAAATTTAGAAATTACAGAAAAAATGAAAGATAAATCCAAAAAAGGTACATTATTATGGGTTTTAGACAAAACTTCTACTTCTATGGGAGGAAGGTGCCTAAGAAGATGGCTAAATGACCCTTTAGTAGATATTTTGGAAATTAATAGAAGACTAGATGCTGTAAGGGAATTAAAAGATGATATAATCTTGCGAGGCGATTTAATCGAACATCTTAAAAAAGTATATGATATTGAACGATTAGCTGGTAAAATGGCTTATGGAAATGCAAATGCAAGAGATATGATTACATTAAAAAATTCATTAATGAAGTTGCCAGAAGTAAAGCAATGTTTAAAAGATGTTAAATCAGAATTGTTAAAAGAATTAGTAGATAACCTAGACGAATTAGAAGATATATATCAGTTAATTGATAAAGCAATTATCGAAGATCCACCTATGACTATTAAAGAAGGAGGCATTATTCGATTAGGATATGATGAGGAAATAGACAAGTTAAAAACAGCACAAATTGAAGGTAAAAATTGGTTAATTCAACTAGAAACGGAAGAAAAAGAAAAAACAGGAATTAAAAATTTGAAAATAGGATTTAACAAAGTTTTTGGCTATTATATTGAAGTAACAAAATCTTATTTAAATCAAGTTCCAGAAAGATTTATTAGAAAACAAACATTAACCAATGCCGAAAGATATATTACAGAAGAATTAAAAAATTTGGAAAATCAAATATTAGGAGCAGAAGAAAAAGTTGTTAATTTAGAATATAATGCTTTTATAGAAATTAGAGAGGAAATTTCAAAAAATGTAAAAAGATTACAAAAAACAAGTGAAGTAATATCAAATTTAGATGTTTTAACATCATTTGCACAAGTAGCAGAAGATATGAATTATTGTATGCCAGAAGTAAATTCCCAAGGAATAATTGATATTAAAGGAGGAAGACATCCGGTTATTGAAAAGATGTTAGGGGAAGGAAACTTTGTTGAAAATGATACCTATTTAGATAAGCAAGAGAATAGGCTGTCTATCATTACAGGACCTAATATGGCAGGTAAATCTACATATATGAGGCAAGTTGCTCTAATTACTCTTATGGCACAGGTAGGAAGTTTTGTACCAGCTCAAAATGCTAGGATTGGTGTAGTAGATAAAATCTTTACTAGGGTAGGAGCATCAGATGATTTAAGTATGGGGCAAAGTACATTTATGGTAGAGATGATGGAAGTAGCAACAATTTTGAAAGAAGCAACTAATAATAGCTTGGTAATTTTAGATGAAATAGGAAGAGGAACATCTACTTATGATGGATTATCTATTGCGTGGGCAGTAGCAGAATTTATAGCAGATAAAGAAAAATGTGGGGCAAAGACACTATTTGCAACACATTACCATGAATTAACAGAACTAGAGAATAAATTAGAAGGAATAAAAAATTATTCTATAGCTGTAAAAGAAAAAGGAGAAGATATCATCTTTTTAAGGAAAATTGTAAGAGGAGGAACTGATGAAAGCTATGGAATACATGTAGCTCGTCTAGCTGGAGTTCCTAAAGTGGTAACACAAAAAGCAGATAAAATTTTACGTTCATTAGAACGAAAGAACATTTTAACGGGTCAAAAGCAAGAAAAACAAGACAAAAAGCAAGTAGAAGGACAGTTTGATTTATATAATTATAAGCTAGCTGAAATAGCACATGAAGTCGATAAAATCAATCTAAATGAGTTGACACCAATTGACGCCTTAAATACTTTAGTACGAATAAAAGAAAAAATGAAATAGGTATATATTATATCGGTTGAAAAAGAAGAAAAAGAAAGGGATGAAATTTAGTATGGAAGAAAATGAAAAGCTAAATGAATTGATTAATAATATTCCAATAACAGATGAAAATAGGGAATTAATAGATGAAATAAAAGAAGATTTAGCGAAAAAGAATTATATTGCTGTTTTAAGTAAAATGGAACTTTTGGGAACAAAAAAACCGAAAAAAAAGCAAAGCTCAAGCTATATAGTAAACTATGCTGAGGAGAAAAAAGAAGATACACAAAGTATATATCCTGAAAAGTTAAGTAATCCCACACTTGAAAGACAATATATAGGAATGTTATTAGAAGATCCTAAATACATTGTAAAATATTTTTATTTATATGAAGATTGTTATTTTGAAGATGCAGAAATGTTAAACATCTATAAAAGCGTATTATTTACAGAAGGAGGGGCATATTCATCAGAAGCTGCTAAAAAAGGATTTAATTTTTCCAAAG
This sequence comes from uncultured Clostridia bacterium, assembly GCA_947626865.1. Lineage (GTDB taxonomy): Bacteria > Bacillota > Clostridia > TANB77 > CAG-508 > CAG-269. The sequence continues at coordinate 3,067 of CANQTZ010000062.1, read as the reverse complement.
ATTCAGAAAAAGTATATAATTTAAAAAATGAATTAAGGCATGAAGTAATGGATCAAAATTATAATATGGAAAAGATTTATATATCATTAAAGAAATTATTTGTTTTAAGGAAAAATTATGTTACTGTGCCAATTCAAGAAATTCAAGAAAGAGTAGTTGAAATCAGAGATTATGAGCTATATGAACAAATGTCAGTAGAAGAAGTAGAAAGCGCAGTTGTGCAAGTAAATGATACAGGCAAGTTTAAAAGAGCAATACTAAATGAAGGTTTAACTAGCTTTTTAGAATTAGGAGATAACAATTTAACAAATGGATTACCACTTCCTTTTCCTATTTTAACACAAGTATTTAAAGGAATTAGAAAAGGAGAAACAATGGCATTTGCAATGCCTTCCAATGCAGGTAAAAGTAGATTTACTATGGATATTGCAAGTCATGTAGCATTAGTACATCAAAAAAAGGTATTAATCATATCAAACGAAATGTCAGAAGAAAAAATGCGATTATGTTTAATCACAACAATTTTAAATAATAAAGCCATTCAAGAAAAGCATGGAATAACTATTCGAAAATCAGAAGGAGAAATACTAGAATTCAAATTCAGACCAGATAAAGATCAAAAAGCAAAAACAGATAAAAAAGGTTTTGTTTTAAAAGAAGAAAATGAAACACAAAAACAATTTGTAGAAAGACTAATGAAAATATCAAGCGAATTCAGACAAGTAATAGAAATTACAGATTGGATTAATAAGCAAATAAACAACTCTATTTATTTTATTAACATTACAGACCATACCAATGATGAGCTAAAAAAAGTAATAATCAACTATTATTATAAAGAAAAAATAGAATATGTTTTTTATGACACCCTAAAAACTGACACAGCAAACATTGGAATTGGCGAAGAATTAAAAAAGACAGCTACAATACTTTCAAATATAGCACAAAACTTTGGTATCTACATCTGCTCAACATTACAATTAGCAGAAAGCAATACCTTGCCAGTAAACCTAACAGTAAACGACTTAGCAGTAAGCAGAACCGTCAAAGAAGTTTTAGACACTTTAAGCTTAATAAAACAAATACATAGAGACACTTTAGAAAACTATGAATATTCATTAAAAGAAGTAGACACAAAATTCTATGATTTAGAAAAATATGAAGACCCAGATGTAAGATACTACGCTTGCGTAGTCGACAAAAACAGAGCAGGAGCTAAACCCACACTAGTATTCCGACTAAATCTAGCATACAATGTTTGGGAAGAACTAGGATACTTACGACTAAAACAAACCAATGTATCATCTGGGACAGGCACTAACGATACATAGATGTATCATTTGGGACAGGCACTAACGGCACATAGATGTATCATTTGGGACAGGCACTAACGATACATCGATGTGCTATTTGGGACAGGTACGTGGTGCCTTTTTGTGGTAAAATTAAAAAATGGGGGTGATAATATGAGTATAATTAATGCTTATGATGAAAGCGAAGAAATAGTAAAACCAGAAATATTTGTGGGAAAAGCAATGAAATTACCAGAAATTGCAATTGTTGGATTCAAAAAAGAATTGATAGATGAAGTAGAAAAAAATCCAGATTTTGAAGAATATAGTTCTACACCAGTTTGTGGTGATGTGATAAAAATTTATAAAACATCGGTTAGCAATAAAGATATAATTTTATATAAAACATTAATGGGAGGACCTGCGACAGCATCTATAATGGAGGAATTGCATTGTAGAGGTGTTAAAAAGTTCATATTCTTTGGGTCTTGTGGAGAATTGACGTCTAATTTAAAAAAAGGAGCATTTATTATTCCAACAAGTGCTTATAGAGATGAAGGAACAAGTTATCATTATATACCTTCATCTGACTTTATTGAAGTAGAAACATATAAAAAATTAGCAATGATATTTGATAAACACAATATAAAGTACGAATTGACAAAAACTTGGACTACTGATGCTTTATATAAAGAAACTGTAAATAAAACTAAAGATAGAATAGCTCTAGGATGTAAAGTTGTTGAGATGGAATGTGCTTCAATAATGGCTGTTGCAAAAGCTAGGAATATAGATATGTATCAATTTTTATATACAGATGATACATTAGATGGTAATGCTTGGAATTTAAGAACATTAAGGGAAGATAGAACAACTATGATAAAGGAATGTTTAAGGATAGCTTTAGAGGTAGCAAAAGAAATTTAAAAAAAACTATTGACACAAATGACACATTGTGATATTATATTAAATATAGCCACTTACAGCAAAAAATAAAAGATGTAAAGAATTATTCAGAACTGGTATGTAGACGTATAATCTGCACCAGTATAATAAAGTGGCTTGTAATTTTTTTATAATTTTTTGAAAAGGAGATGTAAGAGCATGAGTTATTTAGAAGAACTAGAAAAAAATACTACTATCTTAAATACAAAAGGTAGTGAGTATTATTCATCTACATATGATGCAAATTTAGATATTTTTGCGGGAATATCTAGATATAACGATACAGATGAAATAATCCGAAAATATAAAAAAGCATTAGCAGAAAATGAAATTCTTGCTCTTGCAAATTTATTATATATTTTAGATATTAGAAATGGAAAAGGAGAAAGATTGCTATTCAAAACAATCTTTAAATTTTTGTGTTTAGAAGAAAAAGAAGATGCACTAAAAATATTAGCCCAAATTCCAGAATATGGGAGATGGGATTACATACTTGAAGGATTAGATACAAAAATTGATGAACAAGTTATACAACTAATAAAGAAACAGCTAGAAATAGACAAAAATTCAGAAAATCCTACACTACTTGCAAAATGGTTGCCGAGCCATAGAACTCATAATGTAAAAAATGAAGTAGCTAAAAAACTTATAAAAAAATTAGGCATGCAAGAAAAAGAATACAGAACTACAATAACAAGCATTAGGAAAAAATTAAATTTAATAGAAAACAATTTAACTCACAAAAATTATGAAGATATTGATTTCGAAAAAATCCCAACAAAGGCTATGTTAAAGTACAGAGAAAGTTTTAACAGAAATTGTTTAGAAGC
>CANQTZ010000061.1 GCA_947626865.1 uncultured Clostridia bacterium | reverse complement strand
ACCATTCTGTCAATATTTTGTAAATGGTAAAATAATTGCAAATCTTTTATTTTTGCGTTTTTTCTCTTTTTTACTTGATTAATTTAAGTTATTGGAATTTTCAAGAATAAAATTTTCTTTAAAAAAATTTTTATAAAACAGAAAAATAAGTTTTAAATAAAAAAAAATTTTAAACTTATGTAAATATAATAATATAGTTTACAAAAAATGTCAAGGTTTTTTACAAAAAAATGTTTACGAATGAAGAAGAAAAGATTGATTTTTTTTGTCTAAATATGGGATAATATTGTTGATATCGAATAAAAGGAGGATTAGTTATGGAAAATATTGAACCTCATTCACATTATGTGCGTATAGAAAATAGCCCTTCACTTATTATGCTTGGACAGGATATTTTAAATTTAGTGTCTATAACTACACTTATAGTTATATCAATTATTTTAATTATTTGTATGTGGAAATTATTCAAAAAAAATGGTAAAAAAGGTTGGAAATCACTTATACCTATTTATAATGTACTTGTACTACTAAAAATGGGGAATCTTTCTCCTTGGTTTGTTTTACTACCTTTTTCTATGTTTATTCTATTTGTTGGTTTATTAACATATTCTACATTTATTCCATCGGTTGGTTCATTGCTATATCTTATGTTTTCTGTTATAATTGGTAATAAGCTACATGCAACATTGAATAGCTATGTTCTTACTGCTGTTTTGCTTTTTCCATTAATTGCTTTAATAATATATTTTATTACTTGTTACACTTTTACTATGTAAATGTCATCCCCAAAACATATAAACCCGTCCCAAAAAGCACATAGATGTATCATTAGTGCCTGTCCCAAATGGCACATGGATGTATCGTTTGGGACAGGCACTAATGGCACATATAAAATTTACTTTATTTCTCTTGCTTTTACAACTACTCTCTGTTTACTATCATCTGTACACGTAATAAGCGTTACTTCTTTTCTTCCATCTGTTAATTGAGAAGTACAACTAACATCTGTTGGATCTACTTGATATTTGTTATATACTTTATAAGATATCATTCTTCCAGATAAGTCTGTTAGTTCTATAATATCTCCCTCTACTAATGTTGGAACTTTACTAAAAAATCTAGTATTTCTGTAATTATGACCTACAATGCAATAATTTCCTACTTCATTTGGATCTGGTCCCCAGAATCTAGTAGGAGATATTTTTAGTAAAGCATCTGTTTCTTCTGTGCTTTCTGTTTCTCCATCTATAACTGGATAATTTACATTAATTTTTGGAATTGAGATTGTTGCTACTGTTGAGTAATAAAAACCATCTGTGGTCCTTTGTATTACTTTTTGGATTGTCGGACTTTGTTGTGGCTGATTTTGCTCTTGGATTGCTTCATTTTGTTCTTCATCATCTAATACAACTACTAAAACGTTTTTCTTTGCTACTGTGGTGTCTTCTTCTGGAATGTCTAAGTTTTCTAAAATACCTTGTGATACACTTTCACTTTTATTTCTATCGTATTCAGCATAAATGCATGCAAATGTTAAAACACATACTAAAAATACAGATAAACAAAACTCAAATTTATAAACTTTTTTCTTTCTTTTTAGTTCTGGCGTAATATATAATTTTTTAGTTACTAAAATTTGATTCATTTTTCCTCCCTATTTTTTTATTCTTATCATATTATAACATATAATATGGAATAAATCTAGAGTATTTAGGTATTTTTTTGCATTTATGGTTACTAGATGGTTCTCAATTAGTCATCTATATCAAATCCAGGTTGTTCATCAATTATTTCCTGAATTTGTTTTAATGAATAATCATATATTTTTCTATTTCTACCATTATCAACATTTTTTAATTCTTCAAAAGACTTATTGAAAAAATCTTCTATATTATTTTCCTGATTTGTTCCATCTTCGCAATGAATTGCTCCTGAAACATCAACATATCTGACTTTTCCATTAACCATTATTGCATTCCAAGCATGACCAACATTGAATCCCTCTGAATTTATTGTTCCCTCTATGTATCTACATGGTAGTCCGAATCTCTTGCATAAAGACTCATACATTACTGCAAAATCTTGGCAAACACCATATTTACTTATCCACGTATCTCCTTGTTTTTCACTTTTTTTACATTGTTCACTTTTTTCTAAAAGTTCTACAATTCTTCTTGTGTATTGCCTTTCTTCCTCTGGAATATCTGACAAATTTGGAATCGCCTCAAGAAAATTTTTTCTATGTTCTAGATTTAAAATGCCAGTTTGTGATGTTTTTGTACCATATCTACGAAAGAATTTTTGAAGTCCTTTACTACTTTCTTCCGTAACTAAACATTCTGCATAAGCTCGATATAAACCAGAATAAGCATATTGAAAATTATTAACCAACCAATTAAAAATTAATTTATATTTTTCTTGACTAGACATATCATTTCTCATCATCTCACTTATTTTGACGAATGCTTCATATTCTCTAGATTTGCTAATTAACTCTGCTGCTACCTTATCTTTTATTGTAGCTTTTTTGATAAAGCTTCCATCATCATTTTTTTTAGAGTCATAATCCCACTCTAATTGTTGTGTTACTTTCACTTAATCTCACCTTCACTATTACCTAATTTAATAAAATCATAACTATTTATCACAATTTTAGTCTATTTATTTTATTCTGTTTTTCAAGGATTTCTCTATCATAAATTTTTTGTAACTTAGCAATCTGTTCATCAGTTAAATCTGTTGCTTTAATCTCATTATTCTCCAATTTCATTTTCAAATAAATTATCTCAGAATCTCCTTGAACCTTTATGCTATTAAGAAATTTTTGCTTTTCATTCATAATTTTAACCTTTACAATCTTTTCCTTTCTCTAATTTTGTAAGCTCTGCTCCAAGTTGTTTAGATTTTTTTACACTAGCTTCCAATTCCATAGCACTATGTTTATGTCTATATTGTTCCAACATTTCTTCTGATAAATATTTTACTTTATCAAATCCAAGTCCTTTTGCTTCTTTTTTAGTTAATCTTGTACCATCTTCAACTTCTTTTGTTTCAACCTCTGAAGGTCTTACTGGTTCTCCCGGATGGAATGTAAATACAACATCTTCGTCTTTTCCATCAATATTTTCTTTTCCAATAATCAAATATGTTTCTTTAACAGGATTTTTTTCTATATTGCCTGCTCCCATGCCAATTTTTCCTGTTCCTTTTGGATCTATTGCATATAATTCTACATCATCTGGTAGATTTTCTAGATTTAATATACCTTCTAATCCTGCTAAGTTTGATTTAAAAACTCTACATCCAGGCATAACATCAGGATGTGTTGTTTCAATCCATTCTTGGCTAATTAACTGCTCATATAACTCTTCTGGAGAACTCACAGCGTATGATGAACCTGCATTATTTGGACCTTCTATTCTTTGTCCTAACATTATATCTAAATATGTTTTTTCTCCCATTTTAATTCTTTTTGCATTTTCTAATGCCTTTTTAACAAATTCTATTTGATTTGTTTTTTCATTTCCACTTTCTAATAATCTTGCTTCTTCTTGTCTTAATTGTTCTATTTGTAAGTCAATATTATTTATTTTTTCTTCTTTTTGTTCTTGTGTCATATTATTCCAATTATCAATTTGTTTTTGATTTACAATTTTCCCTTTTTTCTCAATTAGAGCTGGTCCATTTTGTATATCTTTCTTTTGCTTTTCTAATTTTGAAATTTCATTTTCTTGTTTCAAAATAATTGCTTTTGGTAAAATTGCTTCAATAGCTTCTAATCTAGCTATTCTATCTTCTTGAGTATCAACTATTTTTCCATCTTTTTCAATTATTTTGTTTTGTGCCAATGCATCTGCTTTGCACAATGTGATTAGTTTTCTAAAGTCAGAAATTGTAGGTGTGTAATTTTCTGATTTTTTAGATATAGATGCTAATACTTTTGAAATTCTTTCTTCTGTAATATCTCTTTTAGTTGCAATAGGAATAAAATCATCATGGCTTTGAATTAAAAAGCACAATTCGGCTATTTCTTTTTCATTATATCCTAATTTTTCCAATATGCTTTTTGCCATTTCTGCTGATTTTTTTGCATGTCCTATATATTGAGTTTGTCCTGTTTTTTCATTTATTTGAGCAACTTCTGGTTTGCCAATATCATGAAAAAATGCTGCAATTTTGACCTTTAATACATCTGCCTCAGAAAGTTGATTTATCTCTACTCCATCAACAGTTCTCAATATATGCTCAAACAATTCATATTGATGATGATTATTATTTTGATTACCAAAATCAACAGTTTTTAAAAATTCACTTCCAAATTCTTCTTCTAGTTCTTCTCTTGACATACTTAAATACTTTTCTGTAGCATTTTGACTTAATAAGCCACTTTCAAATTCTTTTTTACTCATTTCTTACATCTCCTATATTACATTTTTTTCTATTTTTCTATTATATTCCAGTATTGTTGTTATGTCAAATTCAGTTTTCTGATTTTAATTATAAGCTTTACTTATATTTAAAAATTATTTTCTTTTCCTTCCTTATTTATCAAACATCTCTCTTAAATCTTTAACCTGTCTTTCTAATTGTTCATCAAATTCCTTTTTCGATAAAACTTTAAATTCCTCTTTTTTATTATTTTTTTGTTCCATTTTGTTTTCCTCCTTGTTTTTTACTTTATTTTAGTCATCCACTTCAGTTCTATAATCAATGTTTTTTGATTTTTCTTTTCCAAAATTCGCCTTAGTTTCTTGAGTTTCTTTATTTACTTCTTCTACAGAAGTATCTTTTTCAAAATATAATTGTAAAAGTTCTCCATCTATATCTGCTTCTCTTTTTCTAGGAAATTCTCTATCATATATTTCCTTAAGCTCACTAAATTCCAAATGTCCTTCATCCATTTGTTTACTAATTCTTACATTTCTTAACTGTCCAATAGGATTGTGTTTTGAGATTTCTTCTTCTGAAAACTTATAAATTTTTCTTAAAATTTTTTCTGCTACTTTTTCATTTATAAATTTTGCATATTCCATTGTAGATTTTCTTTTAGCCGTTTTACTTCTTAAATATCTAGCATCCAAAGTTCCTCTTCTTGCAAATCTATATCTGTCTAATGCATCTGCATCTTTTAATAATTCGCAAATTTTTGCTGTTCTTTTTAAATCTAGTTCTTCTATTCCATTATATTTTGCATAAGTTTTTGCAAATTTTTCAATTGCATGCTTATTTAACATACCTCTTTTTTCTTCTCTATATGTATGATAATGAATTGCTGTTTGAATCATTGCAATCTCACTAGGAGATAGATTTCCATAATCATTATTTTCTTTTAAAACTCGTCCTGCTAAAATTGCACTTCCCTCTCCATGTTCTATATTATTACCTTCTTGTCCATCTCTTGCACTGTCATGAAATGCCACTGCAACTAATAGTAGTTTTCTATCTTTTTCAGAAAGTTGTTCTCCTTCTGCTAACAGTTCTGCAAAAAGCATAACTTTTTGAATATGTTCTATTGAACGCTGTTTATTTCCTTCGTAATAAGTAGTATTTGATATTTTTTCCATTAAAGTATATAAATCTTTGTTCATTTTTTCACCTCTTTCAGTTTATTTTAAATGCTAATGTCTTTTCTCGTCTCTCTTGTCTTACATTATATCAGTAAACTGATTTTTTGGCAATATGATTTCATCTGCACAATATCAGCTAGTTAATGGATAACGAATTGTATTTCTATATATTTTGAAAAATAAAAAAGAAAAGTATTATATTTCAAATACTTCTCCAATAATAATATAAAATATTCTTATCACAATCATAAACGCCAACTTCATATCCTATTTCTTTTCTATCATTATTTACATTTTTATATGAATTATTTGTTTCATACACCTTTTTATAGCAATAATATCCATTTTGAACATTAAAAATTTCGTTATTGTATTCAAAACAATCCAATATTTTATTATCCAATTTTTCTGTATTCCAGATGTAACTTTTACTTAAATTTTCCTTTATATCTTTTCCTTTTTCTTCATTAAATTTATATGTATAATAATCTATTCCATCATTCTGTACTTCTTGTCCTTTTACACTATATATTTCCATGTCTGTATAATTATCTATTTTTATTTCTAAAATTTCATTGTAATTATTATGATAATCTATTATATTATTTTTTAAGTAATATAATTTGGCATTTTTTACATCTATAATAGCATATACCAAACCTTTATTATAATAATATAAGTCTTCTCTATCTATTGGGGTTATTTTTCCCTCTATTCTTTCATAAAATTTCATCATTATATATTCATAAAATTTTTTTCTGCTCCAATCATTATTATTTTCTAGTTGTACTTTGATTTTGTCTATACTATCTCCCTTATATGAATTATTTATTTTATATACTTTATATTCATAAGAAATATCTTTGCTATAAATGGTATAATAATCGATATCATTGTCTTCTATTCTTAAATTTAACTTCTGATAATCCGTATCTTCTTGCGATACAATAAATAATGATGCTATTTTTATTGATAAGACATTGGTGAATATAACAACTATTAATAATATTATAATATATAAAACTATTTTTTTATTATTCATCATATCATTCCTTCATATTTATATATTTAATACTCAACAACATAATCATTTAAATTAAACTTTATTTTTACATCATATTTTTTTATAACTCCATATTCACTAGAAACAACTCCACAATTATTTAATAATGTTGAAAATATATCTGTAAACTTTGAGTTTTCTCTATCAGCATATTCCTTTAACTCTTTAAAATCTGTAAAATCATATGTATCATTTATCTCAATTTCCAAATTCCAAGTATTATTGTCATTTTTTTGAGCTTTTACAAACATTGTAGCATCATGAAGTGCATAAAGTAAATCTCCTCCTTCAAATCCAAGTAAAACACCATCTTTTTCATAATCTTTTAAATTAAACTTTCCTGTTTCTTTTCCGTATTTTTCTGTTAATTCTTTTATTTGTTTCTTAAATACTCCATCATCTTTTATATCCTTAATTGTTCTTTCATCATTAATTTCTAAGTTTTCAGGTTCTTTTCCAAATAAAGCTAATGAATTAGACAATAACTTTGCTGATAGTGGTTTATTTGTTAAAATTCCACCTACAACAACTACTTGCCAGAATATATACTGCATTGAATAAAATATAGCATAAGAAATAGGGTTTGTTTTCTTAGTCACATCAAATATAAAGCTCATACTTTCAATAAAGTTTTCAGCCATTTCTTTGTCTATTTTTTCCCAATCTACACTTTGTAATCCTTTTATCAAATCATCAAATTTTCGTGAATAATTATATAATTTATATATATCATTTAATGTAAACGAAATTGTACTTTTTATCTCTTTTGAAAATATAGATATATCATTTATATCATTTTGGATTTTTTCTTTTATATTATCTAATAAGCTATAATTCATCTTATTTAAATAGCTTAAAGCTATGTATTTTTTAGCTAACTCGTACTTTTTGTTTTTATTAAGAAAAAATTTATGGTTTCTCCACGCTATTCTAGTACATAAATATTTTTCTTTATTTAGTATTTTGAATGGTTTTCGAAATTTTAATAAATCATACAAATTATCTAAACACCCTCTACCAAACATCTTATAATGATAGTTATAAGGTCTGTTACATAAAATACATCTTTTTTCGCTCATAAATTAATATCCTCTTTTCTTCTTATATACAATAATTTATTTGTATCTATTTTATAGGTATATAACATTTTTCTTTTATAAACTTTTTAATATTTTTTTCATCTTTTCCTTCATAATATAAAATCAGTAAATCTTTAAATTCTTGCGTTAATTCTGCTGGAATTGCTATAATACCTTTTCCTCTTGAAATTAAATAATGATTACTATAAATCACTGACGTTCTTTTATTTCCGTCAATAAATACTTGCTTTTTCATTGTGTATAGTAATAGTTCAATTGCTCTATCAATATCATTCATTTCTTTATTCAAAATTTCCCCTAATTCTTCTTTGATGATACTTTCAATTGGTAAATCTGGTTTCCATATTGTTCCTCTAATTGTTACTGGAACATTTCTTATCTTTCCTGCCGAATAGTAAAAACCTTCTTCTATCATTTCGTTGATTTCACATAATAATGCAAAATTAGTATCACTTAATATAACATTTTTATTTAATACAAATTCCCAAGCATGTTTTAAATTTACTATTTTTATTACATCTTCTGATGTCATATTATTTACTTTTCCACCTCCAATAATGCTTTCTATATCTGCAAACGTAGTTACAACACCTTCTAATACAGCTTGTTTATAAATGGTATCTACTAAATGTGTTTTTACAAAATCTATATTTTGTTCTACTTTTTCAGAAAGTTCTTCTTCTACGTAATTTAATTGTTTCAATTTTTTGTTTATTTCTCTTATTTGCTTTTTTAACTCTTTTGCCTTAATGCTATTGTTTAATATTAAATTATATAGTTCTTCTGAGTATTCCCCAACATATTTTGTTAAAGCTACTCCATCCTTTCTATAATGTACATATATATATTTATTTGAATCATTTTCTCTTATTTCAACTGAACCATAAGCAATAGATTGTAATTCATGTTCAAGTGATTGCTTATCTTGAAGAAGACTTAAAATTTCTACCTTTTCTCCCATGATGTATTTCTCCTTTTAAATATGAAAAATTTCATTGTTTTTTATTGATTCTGTTTCACATTTATATTATATCACAAAATTATAAGAATGTGAAACTTTTTTATATATTTTTATAAATTTTATTTCACATTACATATATTAACATTTTTATAATACATCTACTTCTTCACATTTGATACTTAATATTGGGTCTCCAACTTCTCTTACTTTTAATACTTTTCCCATAATAATTTTGCCCCTTCATCTTTTTCTTTCTCTGTCAAATTTAAATGTTACCAACTCAAATTTTCTGTTATATTTTAGCATAATCTTTATAATTTTACAAGAAATAGATATAAAGTTAGAAAAAGGGTTGTGAAATTAGAAATTCCTCGTACTTTTATACGAGGAACGTGTATTCTTTCGTGCCGGTACACAATATAAAATATATTTCACGGCAAATGTATTCTAAATACATTATACTACCTTTACTACCATTTTCAATACATTTTTTACACTTTTACTAATTAAAATCCAGTCAAAGTCTTGACTCTCGTAAAAAAAATGTTTTATAATATAATTACATTTAATGTTGCACATTTAAATGTGGTTAGTTCGTTTATAAACGCTTTAAAATCCCTCTAATACAGAGGGATTTTCTATTTTCGTGTCGGAAACTTTCGTAAATTATTAAATATTTACGAGAACTTCCGGCAAGTGCTTGTTACAGGATAATATTTTCAATGTGCGTGTGCCCCTGCAGTATAAGATTTTCATTACATGTCTCGGCCTATTGCGAAATTTAAGAAATTCTAATTTATTTTATGACACCCTTTCACAATAGTGAACTATTTCCATAAAATTGCATAGAATTTCTAAAATTTCTCCAGACACATTCGACATTTCATTCAAATTTTTATACTGCAGGGGCACGCCCACCCTGAAACCATTATCGAGTAACAAGTGCTTTTGAAAAATTTATAAAAATTATTGATTTTTAATAAATTTTCTATTATACTTTAATTAGATGACTGAGAAGGCTTACTTCGGTAAGCAGTTATGATTTAGAATGTAGCTTATATAGAAATATATAAGCTACAGTTTTTATATTTAACTTACTATATCTTTATTATTGTCATACCAAACATCTACTTCATCATTAGAATGTTCTTCAAATTCCGCTTTTTTTCATAATCCTTTTTCATATATTACATTTTTCATTACTCTAATTATTGTATTCATTTGACTAACATTATATCTAATTTCTCCTATAGACTGTATGATTTCATTTTCAGCCAGCT
>CANQTZ010000060.1 GCA_947626865.1 uncultured Clostridia bacterium | reverse complement strand
CAATATATTATGGGGTGGAAGATGGGACTCGAACCCACGATCTCCAGTGCCACAAACTGGCGCGTTAACCAGCTACGCCACATCCACCGTTTTGTTCTTTACATTTCTAACGAACACTTTATTATTTTACCCTATTTCTACCCCATTTGTCAACTATTTTTTAAAAAAATTTTTTATTGTCCCAATGCACTTGGATCTAATCCATATTGTTGATACAACCATGACATATAATCAAATGGTGTTAATGTTTCTGGCAAGCCATAATCTACTCCATAAGTTTCAACTTTTAAAGATGTAATTTTAGGAGGATTAACTGGTGTACTTACTTCTGAGCTTTCACTTGTACTTTCTTCACTACCTTCTGCATCTTCACTACCATCATCTGCTGCTTTTACTTCTACATTTTCTATTTTATGTACTATATCTAATCCTTCAATTACTTTACCAAATGCTGCATAATATCCATTTAATGAAGTAGTTTCTTTTGTCATAATGAAAAATTGTGAACCAGCTGAATTATAAGATTCCTCTGTTAATGTTGGAGAATATGAAGTATAATCACCTCTAGCCATTCCTAGAACTCCCTCTTCAAATTTCAAGGTGTTACTTTCTACTTTATTAGCAATAAATTCCCCTTTGATGCAATATTCTGTTTCATCTCCATCATCTTTTAAATCTTTTGTTGTAACAGTTCCTTGCCCTGTTCCTTCTTTATCTCCACCTTGTATCATAAAATCCTTAACAATTCTGTGGAATGTTAAGCCATCATAATACCCTCTATTTGAAAGTGCAATAAAGTTTGCTACTGTTTGTGGAGCTAAGTCTGGATATAACTCCATCTTAATTGTTCCAAAATTTTCAACTTCCATTGTTGCAACTGGATTTTTTACTTCCTTTGTTGCATTTTGATAATATCCATATCCTACTACCGCTATTAATACTATTACCAAAATTAACGCAATTATCCATATAATATTTCTCATTTTCATTTTATTTTCTTCCTTTCTTTCTATTTATATAACAATTTTTACATCATTGCCCTAGCTATTCAAAAAACAAATTGATCTTGCATCCTTTTCAATGATTGTTTAATTGTTCTAGCTCTTATTTCTCCAATTCCTTCTACTTCATCTAAACTTTCTATATCAGCTGCTAATATATGCTGGAAGGATTTAAAAGAACTTATTAGATTTTCAACAATGTTAGATGGCATTCTAGGTATTTTATTTAAAATACGATATCCTTTTGTATATACACCTATTTCATCATAGTTGTCAAAATTTTCATATCCAAGCAATTTCGCAATAATATTATCATTTGACAATTCTTCATATTGCAATTTTCCTAATTTTTCAATTATTTTTTCTGCTGTTTGCTTTCTTTTTGTTGGTACCATATAATCCTTAACAATTAGTAATTCTTCCTTTTCCAGTCCACCTATTAATTCTTCTAATTGCATTCTTACTAATCTACCATCATTTCCTAATTCATAAATTTGTCTTTGTATTTCTTCTACAATCCTCATAACCATTTCTGCCCTTTGTATGGCAACTATCACATTTTCTAGTATTACAATGTCATTAAATTCGTATTCATTTAATAAACTTAATTTATTATCAAATACTTTTTTGTACTTTTCCAATGTTTGTATTGCTTGATTTGCTTTATTTAACACCACATCTGTATCTTCTAATACATATCTGTCATTTCCTTTGAATACTGTTATAATGCTTCTTCTTTGAGATATACTAATAACTAATTCGCCTGTTTGCTTAGCTGTTCTTTCTGCTGTTCTATGCCTTGTACCGCGTTTCTAAGGTTAAAATGTCTCTTGATGGTATCAACTGTGTATTAGCATATAAAATTCTTTTTAAGTCTCCACTTAAAACAATGGCTCCATCCATTTTAGCTAGTTCATATAATTTTGCAGAAGTATATTCTTCATTTATTGTAAATCCTCCATCTACCACCTCTTTTAAAACTTGATTGCTGTCTGTTATTAATAACAGAGCACCTGTTTTAGCTCTTAATATGTTTTCTAGCCCATCTCTTATGGGAGTTCCTGGAGCAATTAATTTCAGAATTTCTGTGATATTATCTTCTTTTCCCTTTCTCAAAATTACTCTCCTTCCTCATGCAATATTTATTTATCCTAGAGCTTTTTTTATTGCATCATTTACATTGCCAATGCCTATTATATCTAATTTATATTTATCTTTCAAGTCTTTTTTGTTACTTTCTGGAATAATACAAGATTTAAATCCTAATCTTTCCGCTTCTTTAAGCCTTTTTTCAATTAAATTTATCCTTCTTATTTCTCCAGTTAAACCTACTTCACCTATAATTACCATATCTTTGGGAATTGGCTTATTTTTAAAACTAGACGCTGTAGCCATAATAATTCCTAAATCAATTGAAGGTTCGTTAATTCTTAATCCTCCTACAACATTCATATATACATCTTGCGAACCTAGCATTAAACCAGCCTTTTTCTCTAATACTGCAATCAATAAAGCTAACCTATTATAGTCAATACCATTAGCAGTTCTTTTTGGATAACCAAAAATTGTTTGTGATGTTAAAGCTTGCAATTCTACCAATATCGGTCTTGTCCCCTCCATACTCGAAACAATACAAGAACCAGAAGGATTATCCTCTCTTTCAGAAATTAAAACTTCTGATGGATTTGTAATTTCGCACATTCCTTCTTCTCGCATTTCAAACATACCAATTTCATTTGTAGAACCAAATCTATTCTTAACACCTCTCAAAATACGATATGAAAAATATCTTTCTCCCTCTAAATATAAAACAGTATCTACCATATGCTCTAGCACTCTTGGACCAGCGATATTTCCCTCTTTTGTAACATGTCCTATAATAATTGTAGTAATTGCTCTTGACTTGCAAACTCGCATCACTTGAGATGTAATTTCCCTTACTTGACTAACACTACCAGCAGCTGCAGATAATTCCTCTGAATACATAGTTTGAATAGAATCAATAATAACAAGTTTAGGATTTATATCAATAATTGCTTGATTAACCACATCAATATCCGTTTCACCCAAAAACAAAATATCCTCATTATCAATTCCTAACCTATCAGCTCTCATCTTAATTTGCTCAGCCGATTCCTCTCCAGAAACATACAAAACTTTGCCTTCACCCTTAACTTTATCACAAATTTGCAAAATCAAAGTAGACTTACCAATACCTGGCTCACCCCCGCAAAAGTACCAAAGAACCTTTAACAAGTCCTCCACCTAAAACACTATCCAACTCGCCAAACCCAGTAGATGTCCTAATAGTTTCCTTAGCCTCATACGAATTTAACTTTTGTGGCACATTACTTTTCAAATCTTTTTGCCTTAAACTACTATTTTTACTCTCTACTACCTTTTGCTCAAAAAAACTATTCCAGCTATTACACGCTGGACACTTCCCTAGCCATTTACTAGACTCATTTCCACATTCATTACAAACAAAAATTGTTTTACTCTTCGCCATGTCGCATTGGGGACGTTTCCTTTTCGACATTTTTGTCGTTTTTGGGACACATCTCCCTCCATTCCTCCTTTCCTTTTTATTTTTCCTTAAATTAATATTCTTCAATTTAAAATTTAAACCTCTATTTTGGTTCTTAATAAAATTTGTTTTATTTCATCGCTCGCTCTACCATTTTTACACTTAATCCAGTCACTCTGGCAATTTGTGCTTTTGAAATACCTTTTAATTGCCTCAATTTTTGCAAAGCTTCATTTCTTTTTGTTATGCTATATTCTGCTAATTCTTGCACATTTCTTAAATTTAAAAATTCCACTATGAATTTGGCTACTTGCTCATCTTTTGGTTTTTCCCCCATTTCATATTCCAAAAAATCCTGCATATTTTGCTGTTCAATATTGGCTTTATGAAATTGTTCAAATGCTTTGATTGCCTCATGTTTAACAGTATGAAATAATGCTAACACTTGATTTTCATTAATTATGTGTTCGCCATTTAAATATTCCTGATAACTGCTCCATTGATATCTCTCCATTTCAGCAATTCCACTTTTACTTGGATTTTGATGGATATAACGACATAAAGTTTTTAAATATTCTTGTGTTTCTACATTCTTACTTAAAAATCTATTTTGAAATAAATGTCCTACTCTTTCATATTTTTTATTCCAATAAGATGAGTAGCTTATCGTCAAACTTTGTAATGCTTTTGAAAGATTATCATTTTTGTCATATATAACTAAATGAACATGGTTTGGCATCAAGCAATAAACGTATATTTCATATTGATATTTCTCTTTGGTAACACAAATTTCTTTTAAAAATTTTTCATAATCTTGTTGCTCTAAAAATATATCTTGCTTTGAATTTCCTCTTAAAATAACATGATATACTTTTGTGCTACTTTTTAATCGTGCCTTTCGGGACAATTTCATCACCTCTCCATTTTTTTTAAGATCTTTTTTTCTAAGACACCTGCCCCCATAGGCATCTATTAAGTTTGATGTATATCATCAAAAAGAGTATAGCATAAATTTTTAATTTTTGCTATACTTTTTACAATATTTACTAAATTTTTAATTACTAGATAGTAGTTTCAGGTGTATGCTCACCCTGAAACTATTATCTATTAACAATTTTTCAATTACAGTTCACAGCTAATTGGCGATAAGCCTATAATAATTGATTTTCATAACTTTGTGTTTCATAACTTACATTTGTATTTTTAGATTCACAAGTTATAAACCATAAGATGTGTCCCTAATGCGACAAAAATGTCGAAAAAGAAACGTCCCCAATACGACATTACTTTCTGCTTTTGAAACTAATTTCTTGGAACAAAAAGTCATGTACTTTTTCCCAAGTTATTTCTTGGTGTAGAAATTCGTTTATTTCGTCTTCTACTTTTTGTTGATATGGTGTTAGTTCTACTTTTATTTCTCTGTTCCAATCAATTTCTTGTAGCCAGAAAGCTTTAAACTTATTCCAAAATCCTGCTTTGGTTGGTAAGTTTTTTCCTGTTTCCATGATTGTTCCTGCGTTTCCTTGTGGTTGAAATTGTTGTTCTTGATTTTCTATATTGCCTATTTCAGCACCTCCGAAAACACCTGATACTTTGTTTACTTCACCTAAATCTGCCATTTTTATTTCCTCCTTCGTATTTTATACAAATCATTTATTATATTTATACTATATTATTTAATAATAATCAAGTGTTTTTTGATATTTTTATATTAAATATTTGTTACATAATTGTTACATTTTTGTTACAAAGTTTTTATTCAGCCAAAATAAAATCCTTGTATCCCTTTATGCATATGGTTTTGATGATTTTACTTGACATATATTTTTCATCTTTTTTACATTTGACTAAAATATAATTTTTAGTATGTCCTTGACAATATCCATCTTTTTCTTCTTCAAATAATACTTCTACTTGCTTACCTTCATATTTTTTATTATATTCTTCTTGATTTTGATTAGATAATTGTATCAGTTTTTGACTTCTTTCTTCTTTTGTTTTTGCATCTATTTGATATTCCATTTGAACAGCTTTTGTTCCTTTTCTTGGAGAATACTTAAATATGTGCATTTTATAGAATTGTATTTTTTCTAAATAAGAATATGTTGTTTCAAATTCTTCTTCAGTTTCTCCGTGGGAAGCCTACAATTATGTCTGTTGTCAACATTACATCTTCATAACTGTTTCTTAGTCTTTGCACAATCTCTTGAAAGTCTTTGGTGGTATATCTTCTATTCATTCTTTTTAGCGTCTCGTCACATCCGCTTTGTAGTGATAAGTGAAAATGATGACATATTTTTTCTAGTTTTTTTAATCTTTGTACAAATTCTTCTGTTATTAAAAGTGGCTCTAATGAACCTAATCTAATCCTTTCTATGCCTTGAATTTTGTTTATTTCTTCTAATAAATCTATTAACTTATATTCTTGGCTAAAATCCTTTCCATAAGATGCTACGTGGATTCCTGTAATTACTACTTCTTTTATTCCTTGCTCTGCTATTTTTTCAATTTCTGCAATAACATTTTCTGGTTTTCTACTTCTAACTTTTCCTCTTGCATACGGTATGATACAATACGAACAAAACCTATCACAGCCATCTTGTACTTTAATAACTGCCCTTGTCTTCTGCGTATATGTAATTTCTCCCAATTCTACATATTCTTTTTTATGCATAACATCTTCTATTTGAGCATGAGTTTTGCTTTCATTTATGTATTTTTCTACTCTTTCTACAATTTCTTTCTTTTCATTATTTCCCAGTATAACATCAATCTCTTTTATATTTTCTATTTCTTCGCGTCCCACTTGCACATAACAACCACAAGCAACTACTATTGATTGTGGGTTTAGTGCTTTTACCTTTCTTAGCATTTGCCTTGATTTTCTATCTGACATATTTGTTACAGTACATGTATTTACAATATATATATCTGCCTTTTCATTTGCTTCGACTATTTTATATCCATGTTCTATATATTGCTGTGTCATAGCATTTGTTTCATACTGATTAACTTTACATCCTAATGTAATGAAAGCAACCTTTTTTGGGTTGCTATTTGCTTTTTCTACCATATTAAATTCATCCCTTTCTTACCTTTTTATAGGATAAATGTTATCTCTGATTTTAATCTCTTTTTCCTTCCATAGCATCTAAATTATCTAATGCTTTTCCTGTTCCTAATGCTACACATGATACAGTATCTTGTGCAATCATAACATTGATTCCGGTTTTTTCTTGTAATAATTTATCAAGACCGTCTACTAAACAGCCTCCAC
The DNA here is from genome assembly GCA_947626865.1 of uncultured Clostridia bacterium. Lineage (GTDB taxonomy): Bacteria > Bacillota > Clostridia > TANB77 > CAG-508 > CAG-269. Next base: position 3,370 of record CANQTZ010000060.1, on the reverse strand, counting down.
CTGTCATATAAATTCCTTTATCACTTATATCTGCTGCTAATTCTGGTGGTGTTTTTTCTAAAACAGAATGAACACTATCTACTATCATCATAGCTGGTTCAATCAAGGCCTCTAACATTTCGCTTGAACGGATGGTTATTGTTTTTGGAAGTCCAGTTATTAAATCCCTTCCTCTGATATCCATTTCAGTATCTTGTATTTTTGGAAAAACACAACCTATATTTACTTTTAAATCCTCTGCTGTTCTTTCGCCAATCATAATATTATGTTTTTTCTTTACATATTTTACAATATATTCATCAAATTTATCTCCTGCAACTTTTAATGAAGTACTAACAACTGAGCCACCTAATGATATAACAGCTATATCGGTAGTTCCGCCTCCAATATCTACTATCATATTTCCACATGGCTTAGATATATCAATTCCAGCTCCAATAGCTGCTGCTATTGGTTCTTCTATTAAATATACTTTCCTTGCTCCTGCTTGAGAAGCTGCATCTATTACTGCTTTTTTTTCTACTTCTGTTACCTGTGAAGGAATACATATCATTATTCTAGGTGAAAAAAGAAATTTTCCACAAACTTTGTTTAAAAAATGTTTTAACATTTTTTCAGTTACTGTGTAATTAGATATTACACCATCTCTTAATGGTCTAGTGGCTACGATATTTCCTGGAGTTCTTCCTAACATTCTCCTTGCTTCTTGTCCAACTGCTAATACTTCCCCTGTATTATTGTCTACGGCAACAACAGATGGTTCTCTTAATACGATTCCTTTTCCTTTTACATAAGCAATTACTGTTGCTGTCCCTAAATCGATACCAATGTCTTGTCCTAAACCAAATTTAAACATTCTCCTCTTCCTTCCTGTTTGCGTTTTCTTTCTTTTTTGTTACAATTTTGTTACAATTATATTACAGTCTTTACAATTTATCAAGGCTTTTTATTGAATTTTTTGATTTTTTATATTATAATGTTACTATTCACAGCTAATAAACTTTATATGTCAAAAATATTAATATATTATTTATTTGTAACAATTCGGGGGGACCAACAAATTACAGACTTTTAATAAAGTGGGTAGAATAAATGTATTTTTTCATAACTTTGTGTGTCGCAACTTCCATAATTAAAAAACACTAGTATGTAAGTTGCTCCAATCGCACTCACTTTGCTCGTTTGGTCGCTTACGCAGTTATGAAAAAATACATTTATTAACCCACTTTGTATTAAAGTCTGTTATGCAGTTGGGAGTTACAAATAAATAATATATTAATATTTTGACAATGTAAATATAAATCTGGCTGTGAATTGTAACATTATAATGGTTACTGTTAAACATTGTTAGGAGGTTCTTTATGTATAGCTTTCAATTTCTTTCCAACAGTGAAGAAGACACCAAAAATTTTGCAAAAGCACTTGCTAGTAAGTTACAAAGCAAAGATATTATTGTTCTAACTCGGTGATTTAGGTTCTGGTAAGACTAAATTTGTGGAGGGTATTTTAACTTATTTTGGACTTGAAAATGAAATTTCTAGCCCTACTTTTACCATTGTAAATGAATATAACAAAAACAATTTAAACATATATCATTTTGATGTTTATCGCCTAGAAGATTCTTCTGAATTTTTTGAAATGGGTGGAGACGAATATTTTGAAAATGGTATTTGTTTGATTGAATGGGGCGAATTAATAGAAGATGCTTTACCTAATGATTATGTGCATATTACATTTTCCAGAGATAATAAAGATGAAAATATAAGAATTTTAAATATTACTACTAATTTAAAAAGATGGGAGGATTATTTTGAAAATTTTAAGTATTGATACAGCAAGTGATATTTGCGGGGTTTCGATTTTAGATGATGATAATTTGCTTTGCAAATTGGATACTAATATGGGAAGAACTCATTCTGAAAATTTAATGCCTTTAGTTTCACAAGCATTTGATGAAACCAATCTTACTATAAACAATATTGATTTGCTAGTATGCGACAAAGGACCTGGCTCTTTTACTGGAATTCGCATTGGTATTAGTACAGTAAAAGCTTTTCATGATGTTTTAAATACACCTTGCATTGGCGTTAGCTCATTAGAAGCTCTCGCTTATTCTATTAAAGAAGATGGTTTGATTGCAAGTATTATTGATTGTAAAAATAACAATTGCTATTTTGCTCTATATGAACAAAAAAATAATAATTACATAGAATTAATTGCACCTTCTTCATCTACAATTACTGGCGCTTTAAATTGTTGCAAAGAGTACCTTTCTAATAACAATTCTATTACATTTGTTGGTGATGGCTCTGTAACCTATAAAGATACTATCTTAGCTGAATTTGAAAATGCTACTTTAGCAAACCCACAAAATAATATTTTAGACTCTTATCTTTTAGCTTTAGCTGGCTTAAATAAAGCTAAAGAAAATAAATTTGAAAATGATTTATTGCCATTGTATTTAAGAAAACCTCAAGCTCAAAGGCAATTAGAAGAACAATTAAGAAATATTAATATCGATTTTATGACTTTGCAAGATTTAGAACAAATTTCTGATATTTTACAATCTTCTTTTGACGAATTTTGGACAAAAGATATTTTTAAAGATGAATTGATGGCTAATAATTCTATATATCTTGTTGCTAAACTTAATCAACAAATTGTAGGTTTTGGTGGCATAAAAATGATTTTGGAAGAAGCAAATGTTATGAATATTGTTGTAAAAAAGGATTTTCGTAATCAAGGTATTGGTACTTTATTATTAGAAAAATTAATTCAATTAGCAAAAGAAAAAAAATCAACTTCTATTACTTTAGAGGTAAACGAAGAAAATTATTCTGCTATTCATTTGTATAAAAAATTAGGTTTTAAACAAATGGGAAGTAGAAAAAATTATTATGATGGTAAAGATGGATATATTATGACAAAAAAATTAAGCAAAAGAAGGATACATTAAAAAAATGTATCCTCCTTTTGCCTTCTTCTGTCATGCTTTCAATGCTCACTCATATCTGGACACTTTTTGTAGAACAATTTTTTCATCCATTATTCATTCCTCCATTATTGCTTTTTATAGTCCATATTCCTTTTCTTGTAGTTCCTTCCCTTTCTATAATATCTTTCTTCTTTAATTCCGCAATATTCCACCTTACAGCATCATACTTTATTTCGTTAATTAATTCACTAATCTGTTTAACAGATATTGTAGGATTTTCTTTTATTATCTCTAGTATTTTACTTTGTATTTCACTTAATTGATTATGATAATTATTTGGGTAATTATTTGGGTAATTATTTGGGTAATTACTTTTATTTTTTCTCATATATAAAGTTAGTATAGTTCTATTAGGATTTAATTCATCTTTCATTT
>CANQTZ010000059.1 GCA_947626865.1 uncultured Clostridia bacterium | reverse complement strand
CAACCACGTTTGTGGTTACTTATTTCCTATAAATATTATACTTAAAATTTTAAAATTTGTCAAATATTTTTTGGAGGGATAATTTATCATGAATGAAAATCTAGAATATTATAGGCATAGTCCGATTAGTGATTTACAATCTATAATGCTATTTGGGTTAAATCCTGATAAAGCAAAGAGTAATTTAAGAGGACTTATTTCTGATGGTAGACAGAAGGTTTTTTATAGTGAAGGAAAAGAAGGGGTAATTATATGTGATTGTGGATTTAGAAATAAATTTAAACAAGTGAAAAACAAACAAAGCGATTTTTATGATGAAAGAGCAGAAGAGTACGAAACTATGGATGATTTTTTAAAAGCAAATGATAAAGGACAAGATAGAGTGTTTTTAAAAATTAAAGATATGGAATTAATAAATGAACAAGACATTAATAAAGAAGATAGGTATGCAGATGCTTATACTAGCCAAACGATTCCACCAGAAAAAATATATGTATGTTTATTACGAAATCCTACAACTGGTAATATGACATATAGAAGGGAAGATGTAATTAAATATATGATGTCTAAATGCTCTGTTGAAGATATTAAAAAGAAAGTACCAATAGATGAAAAACAAGAAAAAAAATTAAATAATCAATACAAAGAAATGCAAGATGAAATACAAGAATTTGCACAGTATGAAATGACAGAAGTTGGAATAGAACAATTTTATTTAATGATAAATTCAATTCAAAATGGAAAAGACGGACTTGCAGATTGCATAAAGGATGATAGAACAAGATTATCAAGTATGCAAAGTGCTACTAGAATTACTAGAGCCAATATATTAGAAGAGAAAAATATAGAACAGACTAATGACGAACGAAATTTAGAATAGGAGTAAGAATGGTTAGTGTAAGAAATGCAAATGCAATGGCAGAAGTAATTTACTACCTAAAAGGAATAAAGCAAGAAGATATAGATAAAATACCTAAAAAATTTATAAAATATTTAAATGAAAATGCCTCAAAAGAATATAAATGTGATTTTGATTATAATAAACCTTTAAAAGATTTAAAATTGCTTGATGAAACTAGAGGGATTATAGGAATGATATGTTATAATTACTGGTGTGTTACTGAAATAGAAAAAAAACAATATCTGAAAAAATTAAACGAAAATGAAGAAAAATATCAAGAAGCATTAAAGAAAAAATATAATCCGAATAATCTTTTTTCAAATCAAGGAAAGAAAACTATTGAACAGGAAAATGCTAATATAAAAATTATAGAATATAAAGAAACAATACTAAAAAAAATAATTAAAATAATAAAAAAATTTTTAAAAAAATAAAATGTGAATAAAGCAGTATAAAAATATTGATAGGCTTTCAGAGAAAATCTGTTTTCAACCAACAGAAAATGAATTTCAACTTCGAGGTTCCAATTTGGAACCTCAAAACAATTTAAAATCAGTTAATTACATTGTATCAATTAAAATCAATTTAGGTTAGCTTTTCTAATTGCTAATATCTTATTTTTTTGTTTTTCTATGCTATTTTTGTAAGCTGTAATTTGTTCTTCATATAAACTTAACAATTTACTTTTTTGTATATCAGACAAATTTTTAGTTAAATTATATGCATTTTCTGCATTAATGCCATTTTTCTCTAAATCATCTTGTATTTTCAATAGCATAGCTTTATCTGAATCTTCTTCAAATTTAATACGTTCTAAAAAAGAATTTTTATTATTCATTTTAACCTCCCATTTTTATCTATTTTTTCATAATCTTTTGCGAGTTCTTTAGCTTGTTCATCTTGTTTTCTTATGTTTATACGTACAGTTGCTTGGTTTAAAACCTCATCTATAAATACATCATTTTCATCTTCCTTTTCCTTTAAACTTAGCCCATATTCTTTAAGTTTTTCTATAACCTCTTTACAACTCTTTTCTCCAAGATTTCTGATTTTTGACAATTTTTGTGCTGTTAAGTTTGATATATCTCCTAATGTACATATTCCTGTCCTTTTTAATGCATTATAAGTTCTTCTTGAAAATTCTAAATCGTCTATGTGAGTAGCTAAAATTATTGATTTTCTCTCTTTTTTCATCTCTTTCATTTGTTCTTTTCTTTTTTCATCCATCTTTTTTATAAGTTCAAATGCTTTTAAAACATCTTCATCAGTAGACATATAAGGATTATTTTTAAAAATAAGTCTACTTGAATGTAACATTTTTTCGATATTATTGAACATTATCCTTTCATCATCTGTTAAATTATCACTCTGATTAAAATTATAAGAAAATGTTTTTTCCTTATTACTATTAATATTACGTAATTTCCTAATAGCTTTTTCTTTTATTTGTCCTATTCTAGATCCTGATACTCCCATTTCATTTCCAATACTTTCAAAAGTTTGAGAAGAATTATAAGGTGGTAGACCAAACACTTTTTCAATTATCAACTTTTCTCTTTCTTTTAAATGTTCTATTTGTGCTTGAAGTTTTTTACTAGAGTATAATTTTAATGAATTATCTTGTTGAGAACCTAATATATCATTATACAGGTTATCATAGTTAGTACTATTAGGATTTAAATCAATATCAATTACATTTCTTATCATAGAACGTGCTAGTTCTAAATCTTTTTCATCCAATTTATTAGCTCTGTATAAATTTATAAAATTTTCAAGTGTTCCCAAATAATTAACAATATAGTCAATATATTTTTCAGGTTGTCCTGTTTCTTTAGCTAATTCTTCTATTGAAGTTGGATAACCAAAAACACCTCTAACATTTCCTTTTTTACATTTTGAAAATTGTTTTTTTGAAAGCTTACCGTTGCATTTTATATATACTATATAATTGTAGTATCTTTGCATATTTTGATATTGGGTAGTAAGTGATAAATATTCTTCTTCTGTTGAGGCATATTCCTTTAATATATCTTTTGGAATATATGTTCTCATGTTAGCTTTTGGATATTGCGCCATCCATTGAATTAACATATCTATTTTTTCATCAAGTGTAGCTTCTATTTGTCTGTCTAATATTCCTAAAGTATTTAATTTATTTAGTTGTTCTTCTGTTATTTTAATATATGATGTGCGATTTGTTCTTTCATTTTTAGATTGCTTTTTTATTGCCGATCTGATTTGTATAGCCCATTGTCCTATTGGATATCCTTCGAAAACAGTATTTCCTTTTATAGTGTTTCCAGTATTAAGGAATTTTTCAAATATTTCTATTTTTTCATCTAGAGGTATTTTAACTTGTGTAAGTTTTTTTGTTTTATCAGATGTGTTAACTTTATTTTTTACTTTGCGTTTTAATCCTGTTGACATATTATTTTCCCCCTTTTTGTAGCAATTCTAACCGTAATTATACCATAAATTTACATCTTTTTCAATAGCATTTGGTACACATAAAATAGAAAAACATATAATATAATGTGTGTATAACACAAGGGAGGTGCTAGAAATGAAAAGAAACAAAAACATCATAATAATAGCACTAGTAATTGCAATACTTGCAATGTCGATAGGTTATTCAGCATTTGCAAGCCAGTTGACAATAAATGGAACAGCAGAAATAACAGGGGTATGGGATGTAAAGATAGTCGGTATTGAAGCAACACAAGTAAGTGAAGGCTGTGATGCTGGACAGCCACAATATACCAACACAACAGCTACCTTTGATGCAAAACTACAAAAGCCAGGGGATAGCATAAATTATGCAATAACAATCAAAAATGATGGAGTACTTGATGCTAGCTTAAATGGAATATTGTTCCAATGCGATGAAGAAAACGACTCACCTGCAATTAGTTATTCAACTACAAGTATAGCAAGCGATTTAAATGCAGGGGAAGAAACAACCCTTGAAGTAAAGGTTATGTATGATCCTGATTATAAAGAAATACCAACAGTAAAAACTAAAACAATTACTGGAAGCATAGAATATGTACAAAAACAATAATTTTTTAGTAGGGTGAAAACATGAAATATATAAGAATAATTATTATTTATCTAGGTATAACAATAGTTGCAAATATAGAAAACAAAATATTTTATACAAATATTATAAATCCAATATTTTGGGGAGGTATAATTGTCTATTTAATAGCAACAAAAAAAGATGATTATATTAGAATTAGTAGAAATAAACAATATTATATATATATGCTAATTATTTCGTGTTTGCACCTGTTTACTTATTTTTACTTTGGATTTATTTTTGGATTTGTAAATAGTCCTTACAATCATGAAATATTAGCACTTTCCCAAAATATAATAATTAATGTACTTCCAATCATTGGAATAGAAGTAGTTAGATTTATTATGGTATCAAGAAATAAAAATGATAAGTTTTTATTAGCATTGATAACAATTATACTGATACTTGTAGAAATTGATTATAGTACATTAATAAATTTATTTTCAAATAAAGAGGAATTATTTAAATATATATGTTCCAACATTTTACCTTTAATAGCAAGTGGCACATTATACACCTATTTAGCATTAAAATGTTCTTGTGTAATTACAATAATATATCGATTTTTTAAAGAAATAATTATACTATTTTTGCCGATATTGCCAAATATAAATTGGTTTATTGAAGGAAGTATGTGGATATTATCTCCAGTTATAGTATATGTGTTATTCAAATATAAATGGATAAAAGATAAGAAAGGTGTCAGAAAAACAAAAGAAAACAAATATGCCAAAATTGATTATGCTATAACATTTATAATATTAATTACTATAGTTTGTTTTATGTTAGGCATATTCAAATATGAACCAATAGCTATTCTTTCTAATAGTATGTTTCCTGCGTTTAGTCGAGGAGATGTTGTTGTTTTCAAAAAATTGAGTGAAGAAGAATTAAAGGACCTAAAAAAACAAACAACAATAGTTTATAAAATAGGTAATCAAAATATTGCTCATCGTATTGTGGATGTTATAAAAGAAAATGATAAAACATTTTATAAGACAAAAGGAGATAGCAATAATGCACCAGATATGAATTTAGTAGAAGTTAATCAAATTCAAGGAATATATGTATTTCATATCAAATATATAGGCTTTCCTTCTATTTGGCTATATGAATATTTTTTTAATGAAAAAAATAGTGAGGTGGAAATACAGTGAAAAGGAAAATAAGATATAGAAATAGAGGTAAACCAAAAAATAAAATTGATTATATAGTAATAGTAATTGTTATTATTATGCTAGCAATAGGAGCGATTTTTATAAAGTTAGGTTGGGATTTTGAAGAAAATGCAACACCAGTTTATCAATATACAGCTAAGAGAAGCAATGATTATGAAGTTTTGTTAAAAGAAAATACTTTTTATGAAACTCCAACACTTCCATCAAAGCGTTATTATGCTTCTAAGTCGGTAGATTTGTATAAAATGAATTTTCAATATGATTTTCATGCAGATAAAAAAGCTGATTTAGTTTATCATTATAATATTATTGCAGATTTAGTTGGCAGAGCAAAAACAAGTGAAAATGAAAATCAAGAAGTTTGGAATAGAAGGTTTGTTTTGTATGAAAGTGGCGATAATAATGTAAGCAATAATGAGGAATTTTCTATCAAAGAACCAATTGACATTGATTATGAATATTACAATAATCTTGCTCGTGCTTATGAAAAAATGTATGATATTGCAATAGATTCTGTTTTAAAAGTGCATTTTGATATTTTTTATCATATCAATCTATCAAATGTTGGATTAGATGAAAAGGATTTTACAGATTCTATTCAATTGGAAATTCCAATTAATAATACTGTAACACAAGTAAGAGAAAATTATGAAAATGTAAGTAATGAAAATATTATGCCAAATACACAGGCAGTTATGGAGCATAAAGTGGTAGATTACGTAATTGGGGCATTATTTGTAATTGGAGCAATTATGATTATGATAATGCGAATTTGTAAAAATAAGAAAGTTTATAATCTAAATCATATTTTGAACTATTATAGTGATTTAATAGTTACTGTAACAAATGAACCAAATATTTCCAATTTGAAAATAATGTATGTTACAAAATTAGATGATTTAATTGATGTAGCGGAGCAAAATCAACGTAATATAATTCATTATGAAATGGTAAAAAATGAGGAAGATGATTTTTATGTATTGGTTGATGATTATGTGTATATTTATATAATGATAAATGAGGAATAATAGGAGGTCACTTTATTGTGACCTCTAAAATATTTTATATTTCAATTTTAGGCTGGTATTTTTCTAGCCACATATTAACTTGGCAAAGATAAGCCATAAGTTGTGGTCCAGTCATTAATTGCCCAAACCAAGGACGAGTAAAAGCTGTACCATTAGTTCTTAGAATATCTAAGATAAATTCGCGATTTAGTAAATTGTTAATAGGAGCATTCTTATTTTTCATAATATCATTAAGCATATTTTTAACCTTTGCTAAATAAGTAGGGTTATGTGTTTTAGGATAAGGAGATTTTTTTCTATCTACAATTTCTTCTGGAAGAAAATCTTTAGAAATATAGCGAAGCAATCCCTTTTCACGTGAATTTAAAGCTTTCCATTCCCAAGGAATATTCCATACATATTCAGCTAAACGATAATCACAAAATGGAACACGAAGTTCAAAACCGCTATACATAGCCATTCTATCAGAACGGTCTAATAGAGTTTGCATAAACCAGTTCAAAGTTAGATGAGATATTTTTCTCTTTTCAGCAGTTTCAGGAGAATCTGTATCTAAAATATCTACTTCATTTAAACTTTCTTGATAGCGAAGATCAATATATTCTTTTAAATTGATTTTTTCACTAATATAAGGATTTAGTAATTTTTGTCTTTCATTTATGGCAATAGACCAAGGAAAAGTTCCACTATTTAAGGCATCTTCGCGGAAAAACCAAGGATAACCACCAAAAATTTCATCAGCACATTCACCTGTTAAAGATACAGTCATTTCCTTTTTTACATTTTTACAAAATAGTAATAAAGAAGAGTCAATGTCAGCCATACCAGGCATGTCACGAGCTATCATAGCATCTTCTGAATAAGAGGCAAGCTCAGGTGTGTCGATTACAATTTTATGATGTTTTGTGTGTAAATTTTTGTTCATCAAGTCAATATAGTAATTATCAGAATTTGGTTGAAAATCGCTTTTAACAAAATTTTTATCATTATCTACATAATCGATAGAATATGTGTCTAAAGGTGGCAAACCTTGCTCTTGACAATAATCAGCAGCAAATTTGGTAATGATACTAGAATCTAGTCCACCAGATAAAAAAGTGCACAAAGGAACATCTGAAACCAGTTGACGAGTAATAGCATCATTTAGTAAAAACTTTAATTTTTCACAGGTTTCTTTAGAATTATCTTTATGCTGTTTAGAAGTCAATTTCCAGTATCTTTGCAAATGCAAGCCAGAAGAATTAAAGATAGCAAAATGTGCAGGCTTGATTTCAAAAATATCTTTAAATATAGTAGTTCCTGGAGTGTGAGCAGGTCCAATACCAAACATTTCGCAAAGTCCTTGAGAATCTAAAGTTTTTGAAATGCCCGGATATTCAAAAATAGCTTTGAGCTCAGATGCAAAAATTAAAGTATTATTTTGTATAGTATAAAATAAAGGTTTTACTCCAAAATGATCACGAGCCAAGAACAATTCTTGTTTTTGACTATTCCAAATAGCAAAAGCAAAAATTCCATTTAAATGATTAACTACATCTTTGCCATAATAAATATAACTTTTTAGCAAAACTTCAGTATCACAATGTCCTTCAAAGCTAAAATTATTTTCTTCAAGTTCTTTTCTAAGTTCTTTTGTATTATATATTTGCCCATTGTAACAAATAACAAAATTTCCATAAGAATATTTTTCTATCATTGGTTGTTTACCACCTTCTGGGTCAATAACAATTAATCTTTTATGCGCCATAGAAATATGGTTTTCTATGTAATAACCTTCTTCATCAGGTCCTCTTTTAGATAAAGTTTGATTCATATTTTCAAGAACAGTTCTGTTTTGAATTATATTTTCTTTTAGGTTAGCAAAACCTACAAAACCACACATAAAAACCTCCTAAAATTTTTTCTTAATTATTATATGCAAAAAAATTGACAAATTGCCAAAAATATGATAAAATTAGCAAATGTAATCCGCTTAGTCAAGGTACAAAAACATTAACCAAGGTTAATTACCTGAAAATTAAGGATTAGCGAGTATACAAATAAGGGAGGTGCATTTTGAATGTACGCAATCATTGAAAGCTGTGGCAAACAATACAAAGTAGCAGAAGGAGATGTTGTATTTTTCGAAAAACTAAATGCTGAGGAAGGTAGTCAAGTTACTTTCGACAAAGTAGTTTTAGTATCAGAAGAAGGAAAAGTACAAATTGGAAATCCTTATGTAAAAGATGTAAAAGTTGAAGGAAAAGTAGTTTCTAATGGTAAAGCTAAAAAAATCATTGTTTTCAAAATGAAAGCTAAAAAGAATTATAGAAGAAAACAAGGACATAGACAACCATATACAAAAGTAGAAATTACATCTATAAAAACGGCTAGCAAAAAAGCAACAGGAACAGCATCAAAAGCAAAAAGCGAAAAAACTGCTAAAGAAGTAAAAGCCTAAATTTAGAACCAAAATTTAATTTATTATAAAAACAAAAAGAAAACCGAAAGGAGTGAGAAATAATGGCTCATAAAAAAGGGCAAGGTAGTAGCCACAACGGTAGAGAGAGTGAATCAAAACGTCTTGGAGTAAAAAGAGCAGATGGTCAATTTGTTTTAGCAGGAAATATCCTAATGAGACAAAGAGGAACAAAAATCCATCCAGGAATTAATGTAGGAAAAGGTAGCGACGATACTTTATATGCATTAATAGATGGAATAGTTAAATTTGAAAGAAAGGGTAAAGATAAAAAACGTGTAAGTGTTTACCCAACAGAACAATAAATTTTAGTAAATAACGAAGAGAATGTTAGTAAAATAGCATTCTTTTTTGTAAATTTACTATTTACAAACATAAAATCATATAGTATAATAATTAGAAAAGGAAAGGAGAAAAGTTAAAAATGGCAAAAATAGTAGATGATATTTCAAGAACATTTAACGAATTTTTACTACTACCAAATTTAACAGATGAAAGATGCATACCAACAAATGTATCACTAAGAACACCACTTGTAAAATACAAAAAAGGAGAAGAAGCAAAGTATTATGCCAACATACCTATGGTATCTGCAATTATGCAATCTGTTTCAGGAGAAGAAATGGGAATTGCACTTGCTAGAGAAGGGGGTGTGGCTTTTATTTATGGCTCACAAACTATAGAGTCACAAGCAAATATGATTAGACATGTAAAAAAACACAAAGCAGGATTTGTTATAAGCGATTCTAATGTAAAATCAGGAACATCTTTAAGAGAAGTAATCAAATTAGTAGAAAGAACAGGTCATTCAACTGTTATTATTACAGATGATGGAACAGCACATGGAAAATTCATAGGCTTAGTAACTGATAAAGACTACAGAGTTTCAAGAGACAATTTTGACGAAGCAATTGATAAATTTATGACTCCAAAAGAAAATGTAGTTTGGGCAAAAAAAGGAATCAGCCTATCAGAAGCAAATGACATCATTTGGGAAAACAAAATAGCATGTCTTCCAATTTTAGATGAAGAAGAAAAATTAAAATATTTAGTATTTAGAAGAGATTATGAGGAGAGAAAAAACAATCCATATTCATTACTTGACGAAAATAAAAGATATATAGTAGGAGCTGGAATAAACACAAGAGATTATGAAGAAAGAATCCCTGCTTTAGTAGATGCAGGTGTAGATTTAATCTGTATGGATTCTTCTGATGGATATTCTATTTGGCAAAAGAACACAATTGATTTTGTAAGAGCAAAATATGGAGATAGTGTAAAAATAGGAGCTGGAAATGTAGTAGACAGAGAAGGATTTTTATACTTAGCAGAAGCGGGAGCAGACTTCATCAAAGTAGGTGTAGGAGGAGGTTCTATTTGCATCACGCGTGAAACCAAAGGAATTGGACGTGGACAAGCCTCAGCCTTAATTGATGTAGTTAAAGCACGTGATGAATATTTTGAAAAAACAGGTATATACATTCCAGTATGTTCAGATGGTGGAATTGTACATGACCATCACATTACAATTGCAT
>CANQTZ010000058.1 GCA_947626865.1 uncultured Clostridia bacterium | reverse complement strand
CCCATATCTGTAAATTTCTTTGGATTTTTTAAAAATTGTACTATTTCTTCTAATTCTTCTTTTTCTTCATCAACACCTGCTACATCATCAAATGTAATTTTATTTTTATCTGCTGGTGTCATCATTCTTGCTTTACTCTTTCCAAATGTCATAGTTTTATTTCCTGGAGCTCCATTTGCCATTCCACCCATCATAAAGAACCAGAAAATAAAGAATATTATTAATAATCCAAATGGTGTTAATAAGCTAAGGACTGTAACAAAAATTGATTGTGATTTTTCTTCTAATGTAAATGCTCCATCTTTAAGATATTCTTCTGTATAAGTCATAAAGCTTTCCATGTTAGGTATATTAACTTCTTTTTTTATTCTGTCATCTTTTAATGTAACTATTGCTGTTGTTCCATCTGATTGAATTTCAATTGCTTCTACTTTCCCAGCATTGATATCTGACATTAATTCTGAATATTTTAATTTTGCCTCACTATTTTCAACAATAGATGATAATACAACAATAAAGATTACTCCTATTATTAGCCACATAGCTAATGTTTTAATTCCGTTTTTCAAAATAAATCCTCCTCCTGTTTGCTTTTTGGTTTTATATTGCTTTTATAACATATAAATTTTTCTTTTTCAATACTTTTTCATGTGTCTTTTTTGTTACAATTATTTCATTTTTCTTGAAGTGCTACGGAAGCTTGCTTTTGATTGTTTTTTTATTGCACAAAAAAATGAATTTTGTGGTTTTTTATTAACACTTTTATATTTTTGTTAGGGGTTAGGTACTTATTGCCTATATTGTTATCACATAATTTTATTATATCTTGTATATGTATTTTTCCAATGCTTATTGTTGCTCCCATTAGTCTTTTTATAATATATCGAATTAACCTTGATTTTATTACCGTTTTTTGTAGGTTAAATTCTTTTAATGATATAATAATCTGATTGTTAGTTTCTTCTATTACTATTTTTTTATAGATTTCTTGTGTTATTTCATTCATATATTCATCTTCTTGTGTTATTAAACTAGATAAGCGATTAATAGTTTCTATAATATTGGGATTAAATTCTTTTTGTATATAAGGGATTAATTGGTTTCTAATTTTATTTCTTGTGTAGTTGTTATTTTGATTTGTTTCATCAATTCTTGGATTTAATTGTTTTTGCTCACAATATTGTTCTATTTCTATCCTTTCACAGTTAATTAAAGGTCTTATAATATTATCCCTTTTGACTTCTATTCCTTTTAATCCTTCCATTCCGCTTCCCCTTAGCATGTTCATAAAAATGGTTTCTATTTTGTCATTTTTATTATGAGCTACTGCTATCTTATTAGCATTTGTTTTTTCCAAAATAGTATTGAAAAATTCATATCTTGCTTTTCTTCCTGCTTCTTCAAGTCCTATTTTATTATTATGAGCTAATTTAGGAACATCTATACTTTTTGAATAAAATTCAATTCTATTTTTTTCACAATATTTTTTTACATATATTTCATCTTCTGTTGCTTGCTTACGAATTTTATGATTGACATGTGCTACTACTATTTCTATTTGTAATAATTTTTCTTGCTTGATTTCTTTTAAAATGTTTAACAGGCTAATAGAATCTGGTCCTCCTGATACTGCAACTACTATTTTATCTCCATTTTTTATTAGATTGTTTTCGTTTATGGTTCGTAATACTTTTTCTTTCATTTTTTAAAATCCTTTCTTAGCTATTAATCAATCATCAAATCTTTTTTCTAAATTTACAAATTTTGTATAACTTCCTAACCACAATAATTCTATCGTTCCTGTTGAACCACCTCTATGCTTTGCAATTATTACTTCTGCAATGTCCTTTTTTTCTGAATCTTTATTATAATAATCATCTCTATATAAAAACATAACAATATCTGCGTCTTGCTCTATTGCTCCAGACTCTCTTAAGTCTGATAACATTGGTCTATGGTCTGGTCTTTGTTCTACCGCTCTTGATAATTGTGATAATGCAATAACTGGCACCCCAATTTCTTTTGCTAAAATTTTAAGTGACCTACTTATTTCAGAAATTTCCTGCTCCCTGCTTCCATTTCTTCTATTTGTACCTTGTACCAATTGCAAATAGTCAATGATAACCATTCCTATATTTTTTTCTAGTTTTAATTTTCTACACTTTGTTCTAATTTCAGTTATAGAAATACCTGGAGTATCATCAATATAAATTTCTGCTTCTGATAACGGACCTATTGCTCCTGCTAATTTTACCCAATCATCTTCATCTAGCTTACCCGTTCTTACCTTATTGCTATCTCCCATTGCTTCGCTACACAAAATTCTATTAACCATCTGCTCTTTTGACATTTCTAAGCTAAATAGTACCACTGGCACATTTGCTTTAACAGCTGCATTTGTTGCAATATTAAGCGAAAAAGCTGACTTTCCCATTGCTGGTCTTGCAGCAATCAAAATTAAATCCGAGCCATGAAATCCTGCTGTTTTATAATCCAACTCAGTAAAACCTGTTGGCACCCCAGTTATATGTTGTTTCCTATTATACAATTCCTCTAACTGAGTAAAACTATCAACCAAAATATCTTTAATTGGTGCATATCCTTTTTGATTTTTATCTTGCATAATATTAAAAATTTTCTTCTCTGCATTCTCCATAATATCATCCACATCTTCTGTTGGATCATATCCTAAATCAACAATCTCATTTGCAGTTCTAATCAATCTCCTTAAAGTAGACTTCTCTTCCACTATTTTTATATACTTAGCCACATTTACCGTTGTAGGAACTTTATCCGGAAGCTCTGTCAAATACCCATAACCTCCTACTTGTTCAAACTTGCCCAGTTGCTCCAATTCCGCCTTCACAGTTATAATATCAATCGGCTCTGCTCTATTATACAAACTTAGCATAGCCGAATAAATAATCCTATTATCCTCTCTATAAAAATCCGCTTCTCTCAAAGCCTCTATAGCCGCAATAACCGCATCTTTATCAGTCAACATACTTCCTATTACAGCTTGCTCCGCCTCCACATCATGTGGCGGTACCTTACCTAATTCCATATCCATTCCTCTCTTTCTCATGTGCCGTTTGGGACAGGCACCAATGGTACATCGGTGTGTCATCTGGGACAGGCACTAACGGTACATCGGTGTGTCATTTGGGACAGGCACTAACGGTACATCGATGTGCTTTTTGGGACAGGTTAATATAGCGTTTTTGCGTATTTTAAGCCATTTTTTAAAATTGCTTTTTCCCAAAATACTGTGTTTTCTCATTTTTAACCTGTCCCTTTTGATACATTCATGTGCCGTTTGTGCCTGTCCCAAATGATACATCAATGTACCATTAGTGCCTGTCCCATTTAGCACATCCCATTTTGCACATTAAGGGTGACTTTTCCTGTTACTCCTTCAAATAGTTTGATTTGTATTGTTTGGGTTCCTATTGTTTTTATTGTTTCTTTTAGTTCTATTTTCTTTTTGTCTATTTTTATTTGGTATTGTTTTTCTAATTCTTGTGCTATTTCTTTGCTTGATACTCCACCAAATATTTTGCCGTTTTCGCCTGCTTTTACTTCTATTTTTAATGTGATTTTTGATAGTTTTTCTGCTATTTTTATGGCTTCTTGTTTTTCTTGGTCTTTTTGAAATTTGGCTGAGTTTTGTTTTGCTTTTAATTTTGATAGATTTTCGTTGTTTGCTTCTACTGCTAAGTTTTTTGGGAATAGGTAGTTTCTTGCGTAGCCGTCTGAGGCGTTGATTACTTGGTCTTTTTTTCCTACTCCTTTGATATCTGCTTTTAAAATTACTTTCATAATATCTCTCCCTCTCCTTTTGATTTATTTTTTTATTTTTTTGTTTATTGTTTTTTTATTGTTTTTTGTCTATTGTTTTTTGTTTATCTTTTGTTTCTGATTTCTTCTATAATATTTTACTAGAAAATTGATAAAATATCAATACTTAAAGAACCCTACTTATTAAACTTTCTTGTTTAGCATATTTTTTGCTGAACTGTAATGTCTAATAATTGGGGTTCACTTATATTTAATATTTTATACTTGATATTTTATATTTTATATTTTTTTTTGATTTTTAATTTTTTTCTTTTTCTTCGTCCTCAAATCCTACTTCTTCATATATTTGTCTAATTAATTCTTGCTTAACTTCTTCTATTGTCATTCCTTCTACTTGGGCTCCGGCAAGTGTAATATGACCACCGCCACCCATTTTTTCTAGGATTATTTGGACATTTATATCTCCAATGGATCGTCCACTAATACATACTTTTTCGCCTAATCTTCCCATTACAAATGATGCTGTTATATCGCTAATTGTAAGTAATTCATCTGCTGCTTTGGCACATACAACATTTACATCTTTTTCTTTTCCGTCATAGATGGATATTGCAATAGTATTGTTTATTAATTCTGCTCGCTTTACTATATCTGCTATTTTATTATAGCTTTGCAGGTCACTTTGGAACCATTTTTTTACTTGTATAATATCCACTCCACATCTACGTAGATATGCTGCTGCCTCAAAAGTTCTTACTCCTGTCTTAAATGTAAAATTCTTAGTGTCCATCATAATACCTGCATATAGGCTCTCTGCTTCAATTGTTTTTAAATCTATTTTTTGTTCTACATATTGTAATAATTCAGTTACTAATTCTGAGGCAGAAGAAGCATATACTTCTTGGAATACAAGTGTGGCATTTTCTATAAAATCTGCACTTCTTCTATGATGGTCAATAATTACAATTTTGGGGATTTTTTCTAGTAGTTCGCTTGCTGACACATACCCCACTTTGTGGGTATCTACTACTACAAGTAAGGTGTCTTCATCAATATTTTCTAATGCTACTTCTTTGTTTATAATAACATCCTCATATTCTGCTTCTCTTTCTAATGTTTTTCTGAAAGATTCTATTGATGGTGTTTGAGTTTCACATACAATATAAGCATTTTTTCCTAAAGTCCTTGCTAGTCTGTATATACCTAGACTTGCGCCCATACAGTCCATATCTGGATTTGTATGTCCCATAATCATAACCTTTTTGGATTCTTCTATTAAATTTTGCAGTGCATTAGCTACTACTCTCGCCTTTACTTTAGTTCTCTTTTCAACCTCTTGAGTCCTTCCTCCAAAAAACTTATAATTATCATTTTCTCTAATTACTGCTTGGTCTCCTCCACGACCTAACACAACATCCATTGCTACTTGTGCTGATTTGTATTTTTCTTTATCTGTTTCACCTTCATTGGAAATTGCCATACTTATTGTAAATTGTACTTTTTCTTTTACATTTATTTCTTTTATTTTATCTAATAGACTAAACTTATCCTCTTTGATAAAATTAAGATATCTTTGCTCAAAAATATAAACATAGCGGTCTTTTTCCTTTTTTAGCAATATACCATTTGTTTGATTTGTCCATTCATAAATATACTTTTCAATTTCAGCAATTACTTGTGGTTTTTCTTCACTCTCTAGCCTTTGCATAGTTTCTTCATAATTGTCTACCATAATAATTCCTACACATGATTTTGAATCCTGATATTCTTTTTGTAGTTTATTATTCTCTGTGTAATCTAGGAAATATAAAATTACCATATATTCTTTTTTCTTCTTTTTGCTTTCTATATATCTTCCTATTATTTTGTAATCTTTTTGTCCAATTGTCATATTTTTTTCAATATCGCGATTATTGTTTTTTATATTTTCTTTTATGTCCTTTTGGATTTCATTTTTCAAATCGTCAATATATGTGCTAATATCAACATTTGCAAATTCTGAAGTGAATTTTGAACTTCTCCAAATAATAGTTCCATCAGTTTCTAAAATAATAAGTGGGAATGGTGAATTTATTAAACTTGTTTTCGCTGTTGAATCTACAGTTAGGGTTAGTTCTTGCAAGGTTTCAGATATTTCACTTTTTCTTTTATTATTTGTATAATAACTATACCCAACAATTGCTATATAAATAGCAATTGACGGATATATCATTTTTATATTTTGTATGCATAAGATAACCAGTAAAATAAATATTAATGCTAAATATATTTTTGTCCTTGACACTAAGGTATCTAATACTTTTCTATTGTTATTTTGCATAACATCTCTCCTTGCTTTATTTTTTTACGCCATTTTTTCTTTATTTTCTTCCTGACTTGTTTCACCCTCTGTACTTTTTTCCCCTTCATTTTCTGTATTAATATGGATATTTTGATATCTTTGCATTCCAGTACCTGCTGGAATTAATTTACCAATAATTACATTTTCTTTTAATCCTATTAAATCATCTGTCTTTCCTTTAATTGCTGCTTCTGTTAATACTCTAGTTGTTTCTTGGAATGAAGCTGCTGATAAGAAGCTGTCTGTTGCAAGTGATGCTTTTGTTATTCCTAGCAATACTCTCTTTCCTGTAGCAGGACGTTTTCCTTCATTTATTACTGCTTGATTGTTATCTTCAAATTCATACATATCAATTAATGAACCTGGGAACATATTTGTATCGGCATTATCTTCAACTCTAACCTTCTTTAGCATTTGTCTTCCAATAACTTCAATGTGTTTGTCATTTATATCAACACCTTGATTACGATATACTTTTTGTACTTCTGATATTAAATATTCATATACTCCCTCTGGTCCCTTTATTGCTAAAATTTCGCTTGGGTTGATAGAACCTTCTATTAGAGGCTCTCCTGCTTCTACTAAATCGCCATCTTTTACTTTCATTTTAGAACCAAATGGAATTGTATATGTTCTAGAATTATCTTTTGATGTAACTATTACTTCTTTCTTCTTTTTGGTTTCTTTTATTTTTACTTTACCATCAATTTCAGTGATTATTGCTAATCCTTTTGGCTTTCTTGCTTCAAACAATTCCTCTACCCTAGGTAAACCTTGAGTAATATCAGCAACACCTGCAACACCTCCAGAGTGGATTGTTCTCATAGTTAGCTGTGTACCTGGCTCTCCAATTGATTGTGCAGCAATAATTCCAACTGCTTCTCCAATAGATACAAGGTCACGTCTTGCTAATCCCATACCATAACATTTTTGGCATACTCCTCGTTTAGAACGACATCCAAGTACAGAACGTACTTCTAGTTTTTCAATTCCTGCCTCTACAATTTGTTCTGCTATTGCCTCATTTATCATAGTATGACTATCTACAATTAGTTTTTTCGTTTTTGGATTAATTACATCTTGTACTGGATATCTTCCAATTAGTCTTTCTTGCATTTTCTCAATAATTTGATTTCCATCTTTAATGTCATATACAATAATTCCTTCATCTGTTCCACAATCTTCTTCACGAACAATTATATCTTGTGCAACATCTACTAATCTTCTTGTTAAGTAACCTGAGTCTGCTGTTCTTAAAGCTGTATCTGAAAGTCCTTTACGAGCTCCATGTGCAGAAATGAAATATTCCAAAGCATCTAGTCCTTCTGCAAATGAAGATTTAATTGGAACTTCTACCGCTTTACCTGTTGTACTTGCCATAAGTCCTCTTATACCTGCAATTTGTCTTAATTGGTTCATATTACCACGAGCTCCAGATTTAACCATCATATAAATTGGATTTAGCTCATCAAAGTTCTCTTCCATTGCGTTACTTACTTGTTTTGTAGCATCTTCCCATACATTGATTACTGCATTATATCTTTCATTATCAGTAATTAGACCTCTTGCATATTGTTTTCTAATAGTTTCCACCTTTTTATCAGCTTCTTCTAATATAAGTTTTTTAGCTTCTGGCACTTGTACATCATCCATTGAGAATGTAATTCCAGCTAATGTTGAATATTTGAAACCTAAGGCTTTAATGTAGTCAATAACTTCTGCTGATTCTGATAAACCATGTGTTCTAATTACTCTTTCTATTATACTTCCCATTGTTTTTTTCATAACTAGGAAATCTATTTCGTATTGGAATGGGTCTTTTTTTCTATCTATAAACCCTAAATCTTGTGGTATTCCTTTATTAAAGATAATTCTTCCAACACTTGTTTGTATTTTTTTAGATTGCATTTTGCCTTTTATTTCTTTTTCGATTCTGACAAATATTTTTGCATGGATTCCTACTTCGTTGTTTTCAAATGCCATAATGGCTTCATCTGGATCTTTGAAGTATTTTCCTTCTCCTTTTTCGCCATCAATTACCATTGTTAAATAATAACTTCCTAAAATCATGTCTAGTCTTGGTACTGCAACTGGTTTTCCATCTTGTGGCTTTAATAAGTTGTTTGTTGATAACATTAAATATCTTGATTCTGCTTGTGCTTCTGGTGATAATGGTAAATGCACTGCCATTTGGTCACCATCAAAGTCTGCATTAAATGCTTCACAAACTAATGGGTGAAGTTTTATTGCTCTTCCTTCTACTAGAACTGGCTCAAAACTTTGTATACCAAGTCTATGTAATGTTGGCGCACGGTTTAGCATAACTGGATGGTCTTTTATAACTTCTTCTAATATTTCCCATACTTCTGGTCTTAATCTTTCTACCATTCTTTTTGCATTTTTAATGTTTTGGGCTAATCCTCTACCTACTAATTCTCTCATAACAAATGGTTTAAATAACTCAACTGCCATTTCTTTTGGAAGTCCACATTGGTAGATTTTTAGTTCTGGTCCAACAACTATAACTGAACGTCCTGAATAGTCAACACGTTTTCCAAGTAGATTTTGACGGAAACGTCCTTGTTTTCCTTTTAGCATATCAGATAATGATTTAAGTGGTCTATTACCAGCTCCTGTTACTGGTCTTCCTCTTCTGCCATTATCAATTAATGCATCTACTGATTCTTGTAACATTCTCTTTTCATTTCTTACAATGATTTCTGGTGCGCCCAATTCTAATAATCTTTTTAGGCGGTTATTTCTATTGATAACTCTTCTATATAAATCGTTTAGGTCTGATGTTGCAAATCTACCACCATCTAATTGTACCATTGGTCTTAATTCTGGTGGAATAACTGGTACAACTTGCATAACCATCCATTCTGGTCTATTTCCAGAAATTCTGAAGGCTTCAATAGTATCTAATCTTTTGACTAATTTTACTTTCTTTTGCTCACTTGCTGTTTCAAGTTCTTTTCTAATCTCTGCAACTAATTTATCTAAATCAACTTGCTCTAATAATTCTCTTAATGCTTCTGCTCCCATTTTTGCCTTAAATGAGCCTCTACCAAATCTTTCTTCTGCCTCATGATATTCTTTTTCATTTAATACTTGGCACTTTTCTAGACTAGTTGAGCCTTTATCTATAACCACATAAGAAGCAAAATAAATAATTTTCTCTAAATTTCTTGGTGAAATATCTAACATCAAAGCAATTCTGCTTGGTATTCCTTTGAAATACCATATATGTGCTACAGGAGCTGCAAGTTCAATATGTCCCATTCTTTCACGTCTAACTTTAGATTTTGTTACTTCAACCCCACATCTATCACACACAATACCTTTGTAACGTACTCTTTTATATTTACCACAGTGACATTCCCAGTCTTTTGTTGGTCCAAAAATTCTTTCACAAAATAGACCATCTTTTTCTGGTTTTAATGTTCTATAATTTATGGTCTCTGGCTTTTTTACCTCTCCTTTTGACCATTCTCTTATCTTCTCATCAGATGCCACACCTATTTTTAATTTATCAAAAATATCTAAATCGTCCACTAAATTTCCTCCTAATTTTATTCAATTATATCATCATCATTATCCAAATTATCATTTGCTAAGTCATTATCAAAAAGCATTTCATCACCTTCATCATCTAGTTCTTCTTCTTTAAATAGCTCGTCATCTACTTCTTCACTATATCCATCTTCTAATTCGGCATCATTTATTATTTCATCTTCTGTCAATAATTTGCCTTCTTTTTCTGGATCATATTCAATACCTTCATCAATATTTTCTTTTAATTCAAGTTCTTGATTATCTTCTGAATATAGACGAACATCTAATCCTAGTGATTGAAGTTCTTTTACTAATACTTTAAAGCTTTCTGGGATACCTGGCTCTGGTACATTTTCTCCTTTTACGATTGCCTCGTAAGTTTTTACTCTTCCAACAATATCATCTGATTTGATAGTTAGCATTTCTTGCAAAGTATATGATGCTCCATACGCTTCTAATGCCCAAACTTCCATTTCTCCAAAACGTTGTCCACCAAATTGTGCTTTTCCTCCTAATGGTTGTTGAGTTACTAAAGAGTAAGGTCCTGTTGAACGAGCATGAATTTTATC
>CANQTZ010000057.1 GCA_947626865.1 uncultured Clostridia bacterium | reverse complement strand
CAAGACAATTTGTAAATCATGCACAATTTGAAGTAAATGGTAAAAAAGTTGATATTCCTTCTTATTTAGTAAAGCCAGGAGATATTATTACACTTAAAGAGAGTAAGAATGGAAATGCTACTATAAAAATTAATGTGGAAGAATCAAGTAAAAGACCAGTTCCATCATGGCTAGAAAGAGATAACAATAAAGTAAGTGGTAAAGTAATTAGATTAGCAACAAGAGAAGACATTGATATTCCAATCGAAGAACATTTAATAGTAGAGCTTTACTCAAAATAGTAATAACAGAAATCATAAATGTTATGCAAACTTTAAAATTTTACTTAACAAACATGAGAGAGTTTTTAAAAGGGTTTTCTTGAGAAAAATATTCTCAAAATTTTAGGAGGTAAAAATGATAGAATTTGAAAAGCCAAATATTGAATGTCTAGAGGTTAATGATACAAATAATTATGCGAAATTTGTATGTGAACCATTAGAGAGAGGTTATGGAGTAACAATAGGAAATTCATTAAGAAGAATTTTACTTTCATCACTTCCAGGATGTGCTATAACAAGTGTGAAAATAGATGGAGTATTGCATGAATTTTCTACAATTCCAAATGTAGTAGAAGATGTACCAGAAATTATTGTTAATTTAAAAAACGTTAGATTAAAATTTGAAGGGAACGAAGAAAAAGTTCTTCGAATTGATGTAAAAGGCGAAGGAAAAGTCACAGCAGCAGACATTATAACAGATGGGACAGTAGAAATTTTAAATCCAGACTTACATATTGCTACTATTTCAGAAGGTGGACACCTAAAAATGGAAATGGTAGCAGATAAAGGAAGAGGATACAATTCTTCAGATAAAAATAAAAAACCAAACCAAGATATATCAGTACTTCCAATAGATTCTATCTATACACCAGTAAAAAAAGTTAATTATCAAGTTGAAAATACTAGAGTAGGGCAAATGGTAGACTATGATAAATTAGTGATAGAAGTTTGGACAGATGGTAGTTTAAAAGCACATGAAGCATTAAGTTTAGCTGCAAAAGTAATGACAGGACATTTAGAATTATTTATTGATTTATCAGAAACTACTAGAAATACGCAAGTTATGATAGAAAAAGAAGAATCTAAAAAAGAAAAAGTTTTAGAAATGTCAATTGAAGAATTAGAATTATCTGTACGTTCATTTAACTGTTTGAAACGAGCAGGAATTGCAACAGTTGAAGATTTAACTAATAAATCAGAAGCAGATATGATGAAAGTACGAAATTTAGGAAAGAAATCATTTGATGAAGTAACTGCAAAATTACATTCGTTAGGATTAGATTTTGCAAAAGAAGATGAGTAAAAAGGAGGGTGAAGAAATTGGCTACAAATAGAAAATTAGGTAGAACAACAGACATTAGAATGGCAATGTTAAAAAACTTAACAACAGACCTAATAGCTTATGGAAAAGTTGAAACAACTCTTGCTAGAGCAAAAGAAGTAAAAGCAATTGCAGATAGCATTATTGCATTAGCAATAAAAGAAAAAGATAATTTTGAAATGGTTGATGTTAAAGTTGTTAAAGCCAAATTAGATGAAAAAGGCAATAAAGAAACAGAATTAGTAAAAAGCAAAAATGGTAAAGAATATTTAAAAGTCGTAAAAGAAGAAAAAACAGAAAGTAGACAAAAAGATATGCCAACTAGATTAAATGCTAGAAGAAAAATGATGAGAAAATTAAACAAAATCAAAGACAGCGAAGGAAATAATATAGATTTACCATCAAAATTATTTAACGAAATAGCTCCAAAATATGCAGGTAAAAACGTAGGCGGATTTACACGTATTATCAAAGCAGGACCTAGAAGAGGAGACGGAGCAGAGGTTGCTATATTACAACTTATATAATAAAAATTATGGGCAGTTAATTTTTAATCTAATATGATTGAAATTAACTGTTTTTTTATAGTAGTAGTTACAATTCACAGCCAATAAACTTTATGTGTCAAAATATTAATATATTATTTATTTGTAACAATTCGGGGGGACCAACAAATTACAGACTTTTAATAAAGTGGGTTAATAATTGTGTTTTTTCATAACTTTGTGTGTCGCAACTTCCATAATGAAAAATACTGGTATGTAAGTTGCTCCAATCGCACTCGCAAAGCTCGTTTGGTCGCTTACGCAGTTATGAAAAAATACAATTATTAACCCACTTTGTATTAAAGTCTGTTATGTAGTTGGGAGTTACAAATAAATAATATATTAATATTTTGACTATATAAGTATAAATCTGGCTGTGAATAGTAACTAGTAGTAACTTTTTATAAAAAAAATTTAACATATTTGTTTACAGTTGTAACTGTGATATGATATAATATTTAAAAATAAATATTAAGGAGATATAAATGAAATCGGAAAAAGGTTCAATTACAATATTTGTTATCACATCAGCTTTGTTTATTACATTATCAGTAATAGCTATGGGAGTATCAATGTCAAATAAACAAGTAGCACAAAAAGAACAAATAAAACAAATTCAAGAGCAATATTCTGTTAATAATGACCAATTAGAAGAAGCTTATAATAAGGCAATAAAAACAAAAGAATGATGAAACAATAAAAGTAACAAAATATCAATAATAACATATAATAAAACCATAGGGGGCTAAAATTATGGAATTTTTAGTAAATGCCATATTTTGGGTATTAGCCATATATGGTTTTTTTGAAATTATCAAAAATATAATATACATATCAAGCTATACAAAATTTCAATCAGATGGGATATACTTAATCATAGCCGTAAAAAATCAGGAAGAAAAAATTGAAGGATTTCTTCGTTCCAGTTTATTCAAAATACTATATGGAAAAGAAGAGTATTTAAAAAATATCATTGTGGCAGATTTAAAATCAACTGATAAAACAAAAGAAATAGTAAAAAAATTGCAAGGTGAATACGATTGTCTAAAAGTAACGAATTGGAAAGAATGTAAGGATATAATGGATAATGTCAATGAAAGCTAAGTAATATTATGTATTGAAAAAATAGAACTTTTGTGATACACTACAATAGTAAATAAAAATGAAAAAGGAGAAATAATGGAAATTACAGGAGAAATTTCAGCAATTATTTATAGAAACGAAGTTAATAGTTATACAATAGCAGATTTTGAAATGGAAGAAGAAGAAACTACTATAGTTGGATATTTACCATTTGTAAATGTAGGAGATACATTAAAAGCTATCGGAAAATTTGTTGAGCATAAAGAATATGGCAGACAGTTCAAAGTAGATACTTTTGAGAAAATGATGCCTAAAACATTAGGAGCCTTAGAAAGATATTTAGCAAATGGAAGTGTAAAAGGTATAGGAAAAGCTTTGGCTAGTAGAATTGTAGACAAATTTGGAGAAGAAACAATACATGTTTTTAGATATGAGCCAAAGCGTTTGGCGGAAATAAGAGGTATTTCACAAGATAAAGCGTTAGATATAGCACAAAGCTTTGTGGAAAATTGGGAAGTTTGGCAAATTGTTGGTTTTTTAGAGAGATTTGGAATTGGTGCAGAACATGCTAAAAAGGTTTTTGATTTATTTGGAAGTAATGCAATTGAAGAAATTGAGTCAAATCCATACATTTTAATTGACATTACGAGAGGAGTTGATTTTAAACAAATTGATAATATGGCACTTGGATTAGGTATAGCTCAAGATAACGAAAAAAGAGTTACAAGTGGCATAAAATATGGACTTATTAGAAGCACTTATAATGGACATACTTGTGTATTAAAAACAAATTTAATTGAGTTTGTAATAAATTTATTAAATGTTTCTGAAGAGTGTGTAGAAAATGCAATAATTTATTTGAAAGTAAAAGATGAAATTGTAATAGAAGAAAGAGGAGAACAAGAATATGTGTATTTGTATGCTTTCTACAATGCTGAGAAAGAAATAGCATTTAGAATTAATCGATTGCAAAAATCTGCAAATGTAAAAAAGGTATTAAAAATAGAAGAAAAATTAGAAAAGGTAGAAAAAAATTCTAATATAGAATTATCAGAAAAGCAAAAAGAAGCTGTAAAATTAGTAAATGACAATAATGTAACAATTATTACAGGACGGACCGGGTACTGGAAAAACAACAATCATAAAAACAATAATAGATATCTATGAAGAAAACGGAAAAAAAGTGGTTCTTTGTGCTCCAACAGGTAGAGCAGCAAAAAGAATGACAGAAACAACCCAAAAAGAGGCATCTACTTTACATAGATTATTAGAAATCGGAAAAATTGATGAAGATAGTATGTATAAAGACACCACAAATTATGAAGGAGCACCTATTGATGGAGATTTAATAATAGTAGATGAAATGTCAATGGTAGATATGTTTTTAATGAATTACTTATTAAAATGTGTTTATCAAGGTACAAAATTAATATTAGTAGGAGATGAAGATCAATTAGCCTCAGTTGGGCCAGGAAGTGTTTTAAAAGATTTAATTCATTCAGAACAAATAGCTACAATCCATTTGGACAAAATATTTAGACAAGCTGCTAAAAGTAAAATTATTATAAATGCTCATAGAGTAAATCAAGGAGAAAAATTTTTAAAAAAAGGTGATGAAGAATTAGTAGAAGATATGAATGACGATTTTTTCTTTATAAAAGGAATATATCAAGAAAAAATGTTAGATGAAGTTATATCTCTATGTACAGGAAGATTGCAAAATTATGGGGATTATGATTTTTTTCAAAATATACAAGTATTATCACCAACAAAAAAAGGAATACTTGGTACTAAAGAATTAAATAGAGCCTTGCAAGAAAAATTGAATCCTAATATTAAAGATTTACCAGAAAAAGTAAGCATGGGTGCCATTTTTCGACAAGGAGACAGAGTTATGCAGATAAAAAATAATTATGATATCTATTGGGAAAAACAAGTACAAAATGAAAAAGAAATGGGAAGCGGAGTATTTAATGGAGAAATTGGTACAATTACTGAAATAAACGAAAAAGAAAAGAAGGTGGAAATTAAGTTTGATGATGAAAAGATAGCTTGGTATGAATATACACAATTAGATCAAATTGAACATAGTTATGCTATAACTATTCATAAATCACAGCGGAAGTGAATTTGATGTGGTTATTATGGTAATTCCTCCAACATCTCCAATGCTAATAACAAGAAATTTGCTTTATACAGGAATTACAAGAGCAAAGAAAATGCTAATAATTGTGGGGATTGAAAAAGTAATAGAATTCATGATAGAAAATGTTGATATAAAAAAAAGAAATACAGGATTAGAATATAAAATGAGGAGGATAAATGCTTAATGTTATATATCCACCAATATGTGGAATATGTGGAAAAATTAATAAAAACTTTTTATGCATAAAATGTCAAAAACAATTAGAAAAGCAATCAAAATTTCAAGTAGAACAAAAAATAAGCTATTATTTTCAAGAACATTTATACATATTTGAATATCAGGGAATGATAAGAAAAATGCTTATAGATTATAAATTTCAAGAAAAATCATATTTATATAAAACGATTGTAAAATTTTTATTAAAAAATAAAAAATTTTTTCAAAATCTTGAATCATATAACACAATTGTACCAGTTCCAATCAGTAGAAAACGATACAAAGAAAGAGGATATAATCAAAGCGAATTAATAGCCAAAGAACTTGCAATGGAACTTTCAAAAATGCGAAAAGTGGATTCAAATTTTGAAATAAAATATAATAATAATTGTCTATTTAAAACAAAAAATATTATAGAGCAAAGCAAATTAAATCAGGAAGAAAGACAAGAAAATATAAAAGGGGTTTATGAATTATGTAATGAAAAAGAACTATTTGAAAAAAGCATATTGTTAATAGATGATATTTATACAACAGGAAGTACAGTAAATGAATGTAGTAAAATTTTAAGTAGGGCAAATCCTAAAAAAATAGGAGTGCTAACTATTGCGAAAGATTAAAGAAAGGAAAGTGATAAAATGGAAGATTTAGTAGAAAGTATATTAGACTATGTAAGATCAGATTATACTGATTATGCTATCATGTTAAACGGAGAATGGGGGTCAGGAAAAACTCATTTTTGGAATAACAAAATTAGGAAAAAGATTGAATCATTGCAATTAAATGGAAAAAGATATACAACCATTTATATGTCATTATATGGAATTTCAAACTTAGAGGAAATCAGTAAAAAGATATTTATAGAAACTACTCAGTTAATGGATAAAAATTTAAGAAAATTTATGGATTCAAATGGTCAAACAACTATTCCAGAATATGCTAAAACAGGAATAGATATGGCTAACTTTTTTGGTGTAACACAAAATGGTGATAGAGTTGATTATAGTGAGTTTTTTTCAACAGATGATAAAGTACTATGTTTTGATGACTTAGAAAGAGCAAATGTTGATGTTATTGATATTTTAGGTTATATTAATAACTTTGTTGAGCATGACCATATAAAAACAATAATTATATGTAATGAAAAAGAGCTTTCTACTAAGTTAAAAAGTTCTAATTTGGAGATGAAAACATTTATTGCGACTTATTTATTGGACAAGCAAGATGAACTAAACAAAACAGACAAACCAATGGTAGAGAAAATTCGTGACAAAATTGAGCATGTGTTTGATAAAGCAAATGATTATGAAAGAATAAAGGAAAAGTTAATAGGTGAAACATTTGAATATGCACCTAAATTTGACTATATAATAAATGGAATATTGATGAGATATGAAAATGATCCAGATTTAATTAGATTTTTAAGAGAAAATACAGGACTTATCATATCTACATTCCATAAAAGTGGAACTAGAAACTTAAGAATTTTAAAGCATGCACTAAATGACTTTAAGAAAGTTTATGAAATGGTAAACAAATCTTATCCAAATACTAATCATAGAGTAATGCAAACAATGCTAATCTTTACAATAGCTGTTTCATTTGAAATAAAAGCAGGTAAAATTACAAAAGATAAGTTTATTAACATCAAGGACAATGAAGAATATAAATCTATTTTGGTATCTTCTAGAATTTTGATGGATAATAGACAATTTTACATTAAAGAATTTGATAATAATTATTATTATAATTTTAAATCAGAATATCGTTTCTTCAAATTTATAGAATATTATGTAAGAACACGTATATTTGATATGAAATTATTTAAAGAAAATATGGAAACAATTAGAAATACAGTAGATACAGAGAATTTACCTGGATATAAAAGATTACTTACAGAAGAATATTGGAAAATTTCAGATGACCAGTTTGGCAATGTAATTCAAGAAGTTATGAATGATGTAAAAGAAGGAAAGTTGAGCTTAATTGATATTGTAAAATTATTTGCATATTTTAGCTATTTTTCAAGAAAAGGGTTAATTGAATATGATTTAAAAACATTAAAAAGCGTATTTTTTACAGGTATGAATATTGCATCCCTTGCTTCAGAATATTGTCCAAATCCTAAGGAAGAATTGGGGAAAATTGCTATTGAAGAAGTACAAGAAGATATGGAAGATGTATTAAAGCACTTTAATATGCTAAATGATCAATTACTAGAAAAAATGTATAAAGAAAAAGCAGATGAAATTATGAAGTGTATTCCAATGAGAATGGAACAATTTTATGAGAAATTTGATAAAGAATGTTTGGAAATACCAATTTTTAAATATTATGATTCATTCCAACTATTCCAAAGAATTTCTTGTGCTAGCAATGAAGATATTGTACTAATTAAAGAAAAATTGATGGATAGAGCAAATAGATATACAAAACAAATAGAACCAGAGATGAAGAATATTAAGCAATTGAAGCAAATTATTGATGATTATTTGAAGGGTAAAGATCCAACTATTAAAATTGTTATGCTTAAAGAATTTTCAAAACAGTTAGGCTATATTTTAGATAAATATAAAGTAGGATTTTTGTCAAGAAGAGAAGAAAAAATCCCAGAAATAGAGGAAGAGGAAGAATAATACTGAAATATTTTTCTTTAAAGGTAAAGAGTTTAGACATATTACAAAATTATTAAAAGATAAAGCCATTCGAGCGAATGGCTTTTACTGACGCTTTGCATCAGCTCGGGTTAGGGTTTATGCTACTAAAATAAGTTAAGTTAAGATTTAGAATATTGTAATTTCAAATCTTGAATTTCTTTTTTAGATAAACCCGTACATTTTTGTACGTCTTCTATTTTCATATTCTTTTTTATCATATTGTCAATATTTAATTTAAGGTAAAATGATTTATATTCTTTGATTTTCTCATTTTTTCTCTTTTTTATTTACTAAAATTTGAAAAGGAGAACACAATATGCAAGAAAATATATATAATAATACTTACTTTTTTGTAGATGAATCAGGAGATACAACATTTTATAATAGAAAAAGTGAATGGATTGTAGGAAAAGAAAATGGAGCATCAAAAATATTACTTATGGGATTTATAAGAACTACTGAGCCAGAATTTTTAAGAAGAAAACTTAATGAATTAAAGCATGAAATATTAAATGATGAATACCTAAAAGATATACCTTCTATGAAAAAAACAAAAATAGCTTTTCATGCAAAAGATGATTGTCCTGAAGTTAGATATAAAGTTTTTACATTATTAAAAGATTTGCCTTTTTCTTGTAATATAGTTGTTGCAAGGAAGACAGAACATGTATTCCAAAAGTTTAATGGTAATACTCAAGAATTATATGATTCGCTGATAACAAATTTATTTAAAAATATATTACATTTATCTAATAATAACTATATTTATATAGCAACTAGAGGAAGTAAAAAAAGGCAAGTACCATTAGAGCAAGCAATACAAAAATCTTTATATTACACTGAAAATAAATTAAATACTACTATCGAGTCTACTCAAAAAATTTTACCACAAACACCATCTGGAGAAGTTTGTCTACAAATTGTGGATTACTGTAATTGGGCAATACAAAGAGCTTTTTTGCAGAATGATATGAGATATTATAACTTTTTAAAAGAAAAATTTGGATTAATTGTAGATTTATATGATTATAAGAAAGGATGGAAGAATTTTTATAACAAAAAAAATCCATTTGATATAAAAAAGATAAGCCCTTTACGGCTAGGTATTAAAATACTCACAGCATGTAGCTGACTTTCGCACATAAAGGACTTATTATAAATAAAGCTATTGCTTTGTTATTATTATATGTCTTATTAAGTTAATTATACATAAAATAAATTCATTTGTCAAATATTTTGCTTTCGATTATTTATTTAATTATATTTAAATCCATAGCATAATCAAATGATATCTTTTCAAATCTTTTAGTTTTTTTCCATCCTTCCTCTTTATGTTACAATTTAGATATATCAGTTACAGTTTTATTTTTTAGTATTTTTATTATGGTATCAATTATTTATATTATCTTGAATTTGTCCTTTACTAATGTTAGCATTTAATTCTTCAGATACGATTTTCCCATATGTCTTATCATTAATACGACCATTTTTATGTGCTTCTTTTACTTTTTCTATAAATTTATCATCATTATCTATTAATAGTTTTATATAATCACTTTGAGCTTTTGTTGGCACTCCGCCTTTTTCGTATCTATTAATAGTCATTTTTCCAAATCCAAGAATAGCCGTTAATTCTCTTTGGGATATATCATATTTTTCTCTTAAACATATAATGTCTTGTGGTTTAATTATTTTTGCTTTTTCTCTATATAATTCATATATTCTTTCATTATTCTTTTCTTCGATTTCATTTACATATAAATCTTGATGACATTCTTTGCATATAGCTACATTTTCGTATGTGTTTATTTCTATTTGTCTAAATTCTTTTATATCCCTTTTTTCTATTTTATACTCTACTTTCTTTTTTACAATATGGACAATATATTCTCATTATATGTCATCTCCTTTATCTATGTGCCACTTTTTGATGGCATTTTTATTTTGCCATAGTTACTATTATTAGTCAATATATTTTTATAGATTTAATAAAAATTTATAAAAAATATTTGTCAAAGTAATAAAAAAGTAGTATAAATATAAATAGCCATGTAATACTAATATTATATAAACTATAACGAAAGAAAGGAAAATGGAAAAAACAAAAAATTAAAAAACTTTGACAAGAAAATAGACAAGACAATGTACATAAAAGATATAATAGATAATAAAAGTGAAGTAATATTAATTACAAGACCAAGAAGAGTTGGAAAAACATTAAATATGAGTATGCTGAGATATTATTTTGATATGAATCAAAAAGATAGTAAAGAAATGTTTAATACTGTGTTAAATTTTAAAGCAAATGAGACTCAGATAGAGAATGCATATGTGAATGGTTACTATAATGAAGCAATTGAATTTTTTAAAACATTTTATGGAACAACCTTTAAAGACAATAAATATTTAGAAAAAACAGTAGTAACAGGTGTATCAAGAGTAGCAAAAGAAAGTATATTTAGTCGGAGCAAACAACTTTAAAGTGTATACAGTGTTATCAAATGAGTTTAGTGATGATTTTCGGAATAACGACAGAAGAAATGAAACAAATAATAAAAGATTTTGAAATAGAAGATGAAGAAC
>CANQTZ010000056.1 GCA_947626865.1 uncultured Clostridia bacterium | reverse complement strand
AAAATTAACAGCTAATATTAATAATATAAAAAAATGTATGTTTTTAGAAATAAATAAAGCTATCGAAGAACTAAAAAAAATTTTTGCAGAATGTGGAATTACATTTCAAGTAGTTAAACATTTTAAGGGAGCACCTGTACAAGGTTTTATAAAAAAGATTAACAACAAAATTATACTATCAATGACAATTAGAAGATCTTTTGCAGATGAATTTTGGTTTACATTATTTCATGAAATAGGTCACTTATTAAATGGAGATATAATAAATACTCATTTCATTGATTATGCAGATTCAAAATCAGATATGGAAGATAAAGCTGATAAATTTGCAAGTAATACATTAATAAATGAAGAAGATTATAATCAATTTATGGAAAAAAGTGACTTAACTGAAGAAGAAATTATAGAATTTGCAAGAGTTCAAGAAGTTCAACCATTTATAGTTGTAGGAAGAATTCAAAAAGAAAAGAACGACTTTAAGTTCTGCTATAAATTAAAAAAGCGATATAAATGGGAATAGATATGAAGTACTGTCAAATTATATTAATATCTTGACTATTTGGCATTTTTGAGGTATGATAGATGTGGTAAATTATTTTATATAGAAACGAGGAATTTTAAGTATGTTATGTTCAGAATGTAATAAAAATCCAGCTATACTTTTTTATAAAAAAATTGAAAATGGAAAGGAATCTTTAGAAGGATACTGTTATGACTGTGCTAAGAAAAAAGGAATTAACCCTAATGAAGTACTAGCAAAGCAAAATGATATTTTATCTAATGATTCTGTAAATTTAGCTGATATGACAAAACAATTTGAAAGTATTTTTAGAGATTTAGCTGAAAATATTAATTTAGAAGATATTGAAAAAATGGAAGGTGCAATTACCTTTGAAAACAATAATCCTAATCATGATGGAAATGATGATGGTCCAAAAATAACAGGAGCTGCTATTCCACTTGGCTCTATCTTTTCTAATATGTTTAATGGCACAAATCCAAACAATCAAAATGAACAAGGAGAACCAAGCGGAGCAAGAAAAAAAGTAAGAGTAGAAAAAAAGAAAAATACAAAACAAAGTAAGAAAAAGAAATTTTTAGATACTTATGGAACGAATTTAACTTTTAAAGCCAAAAATGGTGAACTTGATATTATTGTTGGTAGAGATAAAGAAATTCAACGAATTGTACAAATTCTAAATAGGCGTTCTAAAAATAACCCTTGCTTAATTGGTGAACCAGGTGTTGGTAAAACTGCTATTGCACAAGGCTTAGCAATAAAAATTGCAAATCAAAATGTTCCTGCTAAACTCCTAAACAAAGAAGTTTATTTATTAGACATGACAGCCGTTATTGCAGGTACACAATTTAGAGGTCAATTTGAATCAAGAATGAAGGGTATTATTGATGAATGTAAAGAATATGGAAATATTATTTTAGTAATTGATGAAATACACAACATTATTGGCGCTGGTGATGGCGAACATTCTATGAATGCTGCAAATATTTTGAAACCTGCCCTATCTAATGGAGAAATTCAACTAATTGGTACTACTACTTTAAAAGAATATAGAAAATATATTGAAAAAGATTCTGCTTTAGAAAGAAGATTTCAACAAGTATTAGTAGAAGAACCAAATATTGAAGATTCTATTGGCATTTTAGAAGGTATCAAAAAATATTATGAAGCATATCATAAAGTAAAGATTTCTTCTGATGTAATTCGCCAAGCTGTTATAATGTCTGAAAAATACATTCATGACCGCTTTTTACCAGATAAAGCAATTGATATCTTAGATGAAGCTTGCTCTAGAATTAATTTAGAAAATAAAAATTTATATAAATTAGAAATGTTAAAA
Source organism: uncultured Clostridia bacterium (assembly GCA_947626865.1). GTDB lineage: Bacteria > Bacillota > Clostridia > TANB77 > CAG-508 > CAG-269. The sequence goes on along the minus strand of CANQTZ010000056.1, from coordinate 9,007 downwards.
CAAGAACTTACACAAGTACAATCAGAAAAAGAAGAAGTAATTGCAGCTGACTCAACTGAAGATTACCAAAGAGCTGCTGATTTAAAAACACGTGAATGTCAATTAATAGAAGAAATTGATAGAATTAATAGTAAAATGAAACTAACCCAACTTACTGTTCAAGATATTGCAAATGTAATTGAAAGTTGGACAAAAATACCAGTTAAAAAAATCACAGAGGCTGAAACTCAAAAATTATTAAACTTAGAAACTAATCTTCATAAAAGAGTAATTGGTCAAACTGATGCTGTAAGTAGTGTTTCAAGAGCTATTAGAAGAAATCGAGCAGGTTTGCAAAGTACAAAAAGGCCACCATCTTTTATCTTCGTTGGTCCAACTGGTGTTGGAAAAACAGAACTTGCAAAATCTCTTGCCTACGAAATGTTTGGAAGTGAAGATTCTATTATTAGAATTGATATGTCTGAATACATGGAAAGCCATTCTACCTCAAAATTAATTGGTGCACCTCCTGGATATGTTGGCTATGATGATGCTGGACAATTAACTGATAAAGTAAAAAGAAAACCTTATTCTATTATTTTACTAGACGAAATTGAAAAAGCTCATCCAGATGTATTTAACATCTTATTACAAGTATTAGATGATGGAAAATTAACAGATAGTCAAGGAAATACTGTTAGTTTCTCAAATACCATTATTATTATGACTTCTAATGCTGGTTCTAACTTAAACCATAATTCTATAGGTTTTGGCGGTCAAACTATTAGTAAAGATAAAATTCTAGAAAGCTTAAAAGACGTATTTCGTCCTGAATTTTTAAATAGAATTGACGAAATTGTATCATTTGACCCACTAACAAATGAACAGCTACTAGAAATTACTAACTTAATGCTTAAAGACACTATAAACGCTTTAAAAGATAAAGACATACAAATAGAAATCAATAAAAACGCCAAAGAATTTCTTTTAGAAAAAGGAACTGATATAAAATTTGGAGCAAGACCTTTAAGAAGAGCTATCCAAAGATATTTAGATGATGAACTTTCTGAAATGATTTTACGAAGTTCCCTAAAAGATGGAGATAAAGTTCTTGTAGATGTGGAAGAAAATCATCTAAAATTTAAAGTATTATAGGAGAAAACCATGTTAAAAAATATACCTAATATCTTAACAGTAATCCGACTATTATTAATACCATTCATCCTATTTTATATTTTTTCTGGCAATTATATTTTAGCATTTATATTTTTTACCATTTCTGGTATAACTGATATTGCTGATGGATTTATTGCTAGAAAATTTAATTTAATTTCTAACTTTGGAAAATTAATGGATCCACTAGCAGATAAACTAACACAAATAGCAACTTTAGCTTCTCTTGTGTTTACCAATATTATCCCTATATGGATATTACTAATTGTACTACTCAAAGAGTTTATTATGATTTGTGGTGCCTCTTTCCTTTATGGAAAGGACGTTGTTGTATATAGTAAATGGTATGGAAAATTAGCAACTGTTCTATTTTACATTGCTATTGTCATCTCTCTTTTACTTAAACAATTTAATCAAGATTCACTATGGGTTCATCTTGATTTAGGATTATATACTCTTGCATTAATTACTACTATTTTTGCTTTGATTATGTATGTAAAAGATTTATATCAAAAAGGATTTATTGATAAACAAGATTTGAAAAAAGAAGTTACTGTTGATAAGAAAGAAAAAAAGAAAAATCACTTAAAAAAATGAAACCATAAATTTGGTTTCATTTTTTTAATCCTTTGTTGCAAGATAATGGTTTCAAGGTGAGGGAATCCCCTGTAGTATATGGATTTTCATTGCATGTCTCGGCTTATTACGAAATTTAAGAAATTCTAATTTATTTTATGGCACCCTTTCACAATAGTGAACTATTTCCATAAAATTGCATAGAATTTCTAAAATTTCTCCATGCACATTCGACATTCCATTCAAATCCATATACTACAGGGGATTCCCTCACCTTAAAACCATTATCTTGCAACAATCCTTTTTACTCAAAATCCTCTATTAATCTATTTAACTCTTGCCTTCCATTTACGCGAAGCCCATTTTTCATAGAAATAATATCAGTTTCTGGCAAATATTCAGTTGTTATTCCTGTAACTTCTTCCTCTTTCTCAGTTCCATCTTCTAATACTTTATAAATTGTTATTGTTCCTTCCTTATCTTTTACCAAATAATGCTCTCCACATTCCCCTTCATGTTCTTGATATAAAATTATTTCATTACTAGCAAATTTCTCTATTTGATAATCTTGATACTTTTCTTGTATCTCACTTCTAGTTAGATTTACTAACTCTTGTGGTAAATTTTGATATTGACTTGTAATGTGTCCACATTTTGGATAATAAGTTTTTATTGTAAAAGAACAATTAGGTGATGTTTTTTCTTCTTGCACATTAGTTGCAACCATATCCGAATGTTGCATTTGTTCATACTCATCTGTACACTCGTCTAAAATTTCCTCCTCTGAAACCTTCTCAACTTTCTCCTGAGACATTTTATTATCACCAGTTCTCAATATTGCAACCGTTGTAAATACAGTCCCCAAAAATACCGCTACACAAATTATTGTTAATACTACTTTTTTCATAATGCTATCTCCTTTTTTATTTTTTAGTAGTATTTCCGCTTTTTCCCTAACTTATACAATTTTATTTCCATTTGTAACAATCGTAACTTCACCAAATAGGTCTGTACGATAAACATTTGCACCTATCCCCTCTAATCTTTTTACTACCTCTTCATTTGGATGACCAAAAGTATTATTTGCTCCGAACACCAATTAACGCAATTTTAGGTGAAATTTTTTTCAAAAAAGCTTCTGTTGAAGAAGTTTTTGAACCATGATGAGGAACTTTAAAAACTGTAGATTTTAAAATATTTGTTTCTTCATAAAGACTACATATTGATTTTTCTGCTTCTTCTTCAATATCTCCTGTAAACAACATAGAAAATTTTTTATAATTCAATTTACATACCAAAGAATTATTATTTATAGCATTTTCAAAAATAGCATTATCGCTACTTGGCCAAAGCACATCAAAATATATATTTTTTTCAATTTTAACTCTATTTCCCTTCTCTATAATTTTAACATTTACCTTTTTTTCCTTCACTATTTCTAAAAACTTATTCAAATTATCATTTTCTTCAAACTGCTTTCCAATTATCACATTTTTAACATTTATTTCCTCAAGTATTGTCATTAAGCCGACCGAACATGGTCACTATCAAAATGACTTATAAATAAATAATCAATTTTTGTATACCCTCTGTCTAATAAATAAGGAAGCAATGTATTCTTACCCACATCAAAATTACTTAGCTCACTTCCTCCACCATCAACTAAAATAGTTTTTCTATATGGTGTAACCATAAAAGTACAATCCCCCTGCCCAACATCCACAAAATGGATTTCTAACTTCTTTGGATACACTTGTAAAATTAAAATAATGCTAAGAAAAATCACCAATATAGCCACACACTTTTTCTTTTTTAAACGCATTTTATATCGCAATAAAGAAATCAAATTTCGTATTCTTTTCTGTGTATTTGATAAATCTTTTGCTTGATAAATAAAATAAACATATTTTATAATTAAAATCCCAACATAATACAAGCAAATAGTAATAACACTTGGTGTTGGTATATATATTTTTGAAAATGGTAAATTACCCAATTTAGAAATGTTAATCAAAATCTGTACACCTATTTGTACAAAAACAGCCAAAATTGTAGCAATTGGAACTGATATAAAATACAAAACAATAAACAAAAATCCCATCATAATAATAGGTCCTATTATTATACTTATAAAAAAATTGGATATTAAAAAATAACAACTAAATAAATTAAAATGATATAATATAATTGGTATTAAAGCAATTTGCGCAGATATAGTAACTGCTAGCATTTCTTTAATTATATCCAAAAACTTAAGCTTTTTATACTTTTGCCATTTTGCAGTCATTTTATCTAAAATATGCAAAACAAATGGATGAAATATTATAATACCAATTGTTCCCAAATATGATAATTGCAAACCAACATGACAAATCAGATAAGGATTATATAACAAGAGTATCAATAAAGAAATTGCAATTGATGTAGCAATATCATTTTTTCTATGAAAAAATGTGGCACCAATGCCCATAATACACATCAAAACTGCTCTTACAACAGATGGACTAGCTCCAGTTAGAAATAAATATATAATAAGAAAAATTATTGTTATTGCCCTTGCTTTTCTTTTTCCTAAACTTTTACTAAAAATTAAACTTAAAGCTAGCACCATATAATTTACATGCATACCAGATATAGCCAAAATATGTGACATATTTGCCAGTCTAAAATCTTCCTTAATATCTTCTTCTATTTTAGAAGTATCACCTAATAACAATCCTTTTAAAAGTGAAGCCGTTTCTTTTTCAAAGGATTTATCGATATTATTTTTTATTTTTTCTCCAATATAATGCAATGTTGCTTTAACATAATTTTCTTGGTTATGTTCTAGTATTTTTAAATTAGATACTGTAACAATTCCTGATATTTTTTTAATTTTTAAATAATTTTGATAATCAAATCCACCATAATTTCGTCTTCCTGATATTTGATTGTAAGTTCCTATTATTTCTATCTTATCGCCATATTGTAATTTATACCCATCTTTTTTTGTATAAATATACATTTCCTGATTTTCAAATTTTGAATTTTGTTGAAACTTTATTACTTTTATTTTATACCTATCCTTATATTCTTTTTCCTCTTTTTCACTCTCTACAATAGCAAAAAAATGAGCATCTCCTTCGCTTTGATAAAAATTTTGATATTTTTCCTCTTCTCCTGAAATTATGCAGTTGGAAATAATAGAAAAAATAATAAAAATAAAAATTACAGAGGGTTCAATAATTAATTTCAAATATCTTAAATATCTTTTAATTGAAATTAACTTAAATTCATTTTTTTGAAAATTTGATTGAAAAAATTTTTTATATATAAAGTATATTGCAATTATTAGAAAATGAAAGAGGATTATATTTATTTTTAAATATAACCCCCATATAATTCCTATTATATACCCTATTACTGCGGCTAGAATCGGTCTACCTTTCAATAAAAAAGCTCCCTTCTTTTAGTTCTTTTTACATAATTCTTCTAGCCCCTACATAATTATTATTATAATATCCTGAATTAATTGTGTCTGTAGTAACCCCCCTTGAAGGATTAGCAGCATGAATTATCTGCCCACCTCCCATATAAATTCCTACATGATTAATTCCAGATTTTCCAAACATAACTAAATCTCCTGGTTGTAAATCTCCTCTACTTACTGCAACACCATTGCTATATTGGGCTGCTGCTGTTCTATTTAAGCTAACTCCATGTAATCTATATATATAAGAAGTAAACCCTGAACAGTCAAAACCACTAGGTGTTGTACCACCATAAACATATTTGCAACCAAGATATTGTTTAGCTGTTTCTATTACATTAGAACCCACTCCAGATGCTGGAACTGATGCAGTCTGTGCTTCTTGATTATTTGCTCCTTGGTTTTGTGTATCTGTAGTTACTTGTCTTGGTGCACTACTTCTTGAAGTTTCTTGTTTATTTTCTGATAAAAGTGCTGATGAAATATAACCTTCTTTTCCATTTACAGTTACTTTACTCCATCCATCAACTTCTGAAAATACTTCAACTGCTGTATTTAATGGAAGTGATGTCACTATTTCTGAAGAAGTATTTGCTTCTTTCCTTACATTTGCTGTTGTAGTATTTACATATAAAGTTTTTGCTACTTCTTGCTCTGGTTGTTCTTGTTCCTCTGTATTTTGTTCTTCTGGTTGTTCTTGATTTTGTTCTTCTTGCTCTGTTTGCTCTAGTTTTTGTAATTTTTCTTCCCTAATCCATCCTTTTGTTGTTGATGTTTCAACACAAGCCCATCCATTTACTAATTCTATAGCATTAACTTCTTCATCTTTTTTTACTTGTATTGTATTAGTTGCATTTATAACTGGCAATATTTTTAAATTTGTATCTTCTTTTATTTGTTGTTTTCCTAATTTATTTTCTTCTACTACTTGTTCTTGATTTTCTTGTTGCTCTTCTACTTTTTCTTCTGGATTTTCTTCTTTAGATTCTTGTTGTGATTCTCCGTTTTGTTCTTCTGGATTTGTTTCGTTTTCTTGTTTTTGCTCTGCTGATGCCTCTGGTTGTTCTTCTGAATTTTGTGTAGCCTCACCATTTACTGCAATTAAGTCTTCTCTTAAATATCCAACCATTCCTCGAGCTTTTACTTTATACCATTCACCTTCTTTTTCTATGATTTCCACTTCTTCATCAAGTGAAAGTAATTCTAATATTTTAGAATCTCCATTTGGTGTTTCTCTAAGATTTGCTGTTTCTACGTTGATTTTTGCTGTGTTTGCCGCTAAACTCATGTTAATAAAAAATAAGCTAACTATTCCTAAAATTGCCATAATTAAAATGCTTTTTAAATTCATTTTACTTTTCATTTCTGTACTACTCCTTATTTTTACATTTGTTTTTTATGATGTTATTAGTATACACATAAAAGATAAATTTGTCAAGTTTTTCTAATTTTATTGACAAATTCCAGTTTATATAATATAATATTATCGCTTATGATTATTGATATAGAACTTCTCCCCGGTGGTTTTATAAAATAATTCATAAAAACAAAAAAGAAATAGGAGGGTAATTATTACCATGAATAATACTACATATAGTGCTAAGCCTAGCGAAGTTGAAAGTAAATGGTACATCATCGATGCTACCAATAAACCACTTGGTAGAGTTGCAACAGAAGCTGCAAAATTATTAAGAGGAAAACATAAACCAACCTTTACACCTAACATTGATACTGGTGATCATGTTATTATATTAAATTGTAAAGATGCTATTTTAACAGGAAATAAATTAAACCAAAAAATTTATAGACACCATTCAGGTTATATTGGTGGAATGAAAGAAGTTTCTGCTAAAGTAATGCTTGAAAAAAATCCTGAAAAAGCAATGACATTAGCCGTAACAGGAATGTTACCTCATAATTCTTTAGGAAGAAAACAAGCTAAAAAATTAAGAGTATATGCAGGAAGCGAACATGAAAATCAAGCTCAAAAACCAGAAGTATGGGAGGTAAAATAATATGGCAAAAAATAATATAGTTTACTATGGTACTGGTAGAAGAAAAAGTTCTATTGCTAGAGTAAGACTAGTAGAAGGATCTGGACAAATAACAATTAATAAAAAAGATATAAACAAATTTTTCGGATTAGAAACCTTAAAAGTAATTGTTAGACAACCATTAACTGTAACAAACACTACAACAAAATATGATGTAATTTGTACCGTAAAAGGCGGAGGATTTACTGGTCAAGCAGGAGCTATTCGCCACGGTATTGCTAGAGCTTTAAATGAAGCAAATATTGAATATAGACCAATTCTAAAAGCTAACGGATTTTTAACAAGAGATCCTCGTATGAAAGAAAGAAAGAAATATGGTCTTAAAAAAGCTAGAAAAGCTCCACAATTTTCAAAAAGATAATTTCAAAAGAACAGCAATATTTTTTATATTACTGTTCTTTTTCTTTTTTTCCTCTTAACATTGAATTTATATCTTTTTGCACTACCATATTTGCCTTTCGTTTTTCTTTTATGGAAACTCCTTCCTGTGCCAAATCAAGTTGATCCACTATATCTCCAAAGCACAAGGATTCTATCTTCATTCCTTCAGGAATGTATACTTCTCTCAAATCTTTATTTAAAAAAGCTCCTAACCCTAATTTTTCTATAGTATCAGGAAGTTCTACACATCTAATTGCTGTATCTGCAAAAGCAAAATTTCCTATTTTCTTCAGTCCATTTGTTAATACTACTTCTTCTAAATTCACACACTTTTCACAAGCTTCATCCTTTATTTCTTCTACATTTGGCGGAATAATTAACATCTCCAATCCTGTTTTTGCTAAACAATCATCCCCTATTACTTTTACATTTTCACCTATTACTACTAATGTTAAATTTTCACAACCATAAAAAAGCTGATATTCCATTTCTTCTAGCCCATTACCTATAATTGCTCTTTTTAAACTTCCACAATCACGAAATGCTGATACTCCTATTTTTTTTACGCTATCTGAAAACTGCACTTCTTCTAAAGGTCTTTTCTGAGGCCAATAATCATAAACTCTTGAACCTATTTCCTCTACCCCATCACCAAAAACTACCTTTCTTACATTTTTATAATCATCAAAGTCTCCTCTTTCTATTCTCTGTTTTCCGTTTATTTCAATAGCTAATACTCTTTTTGCTTCTGAATCTGTAAACTTTTTAGGAAATTCACCCTCAATATGTTTTATGTTTTCCCAATTACCTGTTTCAAAATCAATATCACCTAATGTATATATAGTTGATTTTTTCATTTTAAAATTCTTTCCTTTCTTCCTTTATAGTTAATTTTTTATTTTTTAAAAATGTTCTCTACGCTATATTTTTTCCTTTTTTCTTCTTCCTCTAATGCTATTTCATAATTTTCTTTTTCTATTATCGCTTTCCTTTTATTTGGAGCTGCTAGATAATCTCTATACATGTTTGCTAAAATAGCCTTTGTTTCACTCATTATTTTTTGTTCTTGAAGTGATTTTGATTTATCTATTTCAAATTTATGTTCCCTATTTTGCCTTTTATAAAATATATAAATCATATTTTGCGGGATTTTATTTATTTCTTGTTTTGGCATATATTTTAGTATTTCCAGTACCTCTTTATATGCTTTTTCATAATTCTCTTTTTCCATATCTTCTCCTTTTTCCTATCTATTATAACACTTTTATGTTAATTTGTCACGCTTTTTTACTATTTTTTGATTGAGTAGACATATATGTTACCATATATGCCCCTCGCAAATCCGTGCATGCGGCTTTCCCGCACACGGCTTTTA
>CANQTZ010000055.1 GCA_947626865.1 uncultured Clostridia bacterium | reverse complement strand
GCCATAAAATAAATTAGAATTTCTTAAATTTCGTAACAAGCCGAGACATGTAATGAAAATCTTATACTGCAGGGGCAACTCACCTTGAAACTATTATACAGTAACAATGGTATATAACTTATGCGAATAATATTGACAAATGCACTAAATTATTATATTGTATAAAGAGAAAAACATTTGTATCGTAAAGAGATACAGAAATGGAGAAAAGATGGAAAAAAATTTAGAAAATACAATGAAATTAAATATATTTCAAGAAGATAAAATAATAAAAAATACAGAATTAAAAAAATTTTTACAAAATAAATTAGAAAAAACACAAATAGAAAAAGAAGACTTAAACAAAATAGAAGAAATTATCTTAGATGGTGAAACAATAATAGGAAATAAAAATAAAGTATATTTTGAAGAAATAAAATTATTTCCCAATCTAAAAAATATAATAATAAAAAATATAAAAGTGACAAACGAAGACTTAAATACACTAAAACAAATAGAAGAAATATCATTTGAAAATTGCCAAATAGAAGACATAAAAATCTTACAAAATATAAAGAAAATATCACTTAATAATTGCACAATTCAAAATAAAGAAGATATGAAATATTTAACCAATTTAGTGCAACTAAAAGTTGTCAATACAGACATTAAAAATTTTGATTTTTTAAAAAACTTTTCTGACCTAAAAAAACTAACTATAAAAAATGTTAAAGATTTTTCAATAAACAAAATCAATTTCTATTTACCAATTGAATATTTATCAATTGAAGATATAGATACTATAAACAAGGAAAATATATTACAATATTCAAATTTAAAAACCTTATCAATTGATAAACAAAAAATTAATGAGTGGAATGAATTGATAAATGAATTAAAAGAAAATCAAATCAAAATTTTATTAAATGATATTTATGAATATTAGGAGAAAAATATGATAGTAGTAAAAAATACAAAGGAATTAGAAGAAAGATATTCTCTGCAAGACATTCCTGATGATGAAATTGTTATGGTATTAGGAGGTTTGGCAAACAAATCCAAGTATAATAAGGAAAGATATAAAACAAGGACAACATATACAGGAAGAACAATTAAGCAAATCATAAGCGAGATGAAACAAATAGAAAGTACTATTCCAGAGTCTTGGAGTGAATTACAAAAAGCTAAAAAAATCTATGAAATACTCGGGAAAAGAATAGAATATAATTATAATGAACAAGAATATGATACACAGCAATCTTCTAATTTAACAATACTAAACAGCAGAAGAGGAATTTGTGCAGGATATTCATTATTATATAAAGAAATGATGGATAGACAAGGAATTGAATGTGAATATGTTAGAGGTGATGTGATTTCAAATGGTAGGTTACTTGGAAGACATGCATGGAATGTATTATTAATAAATAATCAGGCAATTCCAGTAGATTTAACTTGGGATTCTGGAGAGCTTCAAAAAGGAAAAACACAATTATCAAATTTTGGGAATGAAGGTTTTAAACAATTGCATTATCAAGACAAAGATGAACCTAATCTCGAACCATATACATATCTTACTCCAGAAGAAGTACAAGCCATAGATACAACTTCTAATAAAGAAACAATAAAACATGCCATTGAACAAACATATATAAAATTTGAAGTAATGGAAGGAAGCCAAAAGGCTAAAGAAAGAGTAAAAAGAGCATTTGAAAAATATATACAAAGAGATGAATCAAATGGATTTACACGAAACGAAGATGCAAGAAGTGGTATAGAAAATATTCCTGCCAGTAAAATAGTAAAAGAACTAGTAGCAGATTATGTAGAAAATGTTTCACAATCCAGCAATCAAGATAATGTATTAGATTTTGCTATATTACAAAACATGTATAAATATGATCAAGAACAAGCAATTTTTGCAGTAAATACATATATTATGAAATCTGATGCAGGAGGATTTACTAGACAAAATAATGCTAGAGATTATATGCAAGATAATATGACACCTCAGCAAACGATGGATTTTATAATAAGTAATATTGTTGAGAGAGAAGTACAAGAAATTGAAAGAAATAGACAATTAGGGGCTCAAATAATGGGACAAAGTATAAAAAGCTCTTTTTCTAGTAGTGAATTTGAAGCAGTACAAACACCTAAAAAAAGTATTATACAAAAAGCTTTAGATTGGATTAGGAAAAGAATAAGAACAAATGAAAAAAATTTACTTACTCCATCAGATATTCATTCTCAAAAGAATAAAGAGATATCAATAGAAGAACAAGAGAAATAGTACAAGAAAGAAAGGGATAAATTAAAAAATGGAATTTGAACAAGCTTGTAGCGAAATAGAATATATACTAAAAAATTTAGATGTAAAAGATAAAGAAAAAATTCCACAATCAGTAATAGACTTTTTTTCAAAAAACAAGTCAATAACTTATCGAGTAAAACTAACGACAGATAAAAGCTTAAAAGAGCAAAATTTAAAAGAAGAAACAAAAGCATTTCTAAAAATATTGTATGCAAAATATTTTGCAAAAGAAACGGAAAGACAAGAATTTGAAAATATGTTAAAAACTAAAGAAATAGAAACTAAACAATTAACCATATATAAAGAAAATAAAATAATGAAATTGCTAAAAAAAATATCAAGTTTTTTTAAAAAAGGTATATAATTCTGGAGGGATTAATAAAAAATATGGATAACAGACAAAAACATATAAGAAATTTTTGTATTATTGCACACATAGACCATGGAAAATCAACTTTGGCAGATAGACTAATTGAAATGACAGGAGTATTATCTAAAAGAGAAATGGAAAGTCAAGTCTTAGACAACATGGAAATAGAAAAAGAAAGAGGTATTACCATCAAGTCACAAGCAGTTAGAATGATATATAAAGCAAAAGATGGAGAAGAATACACCTTAAATTTAATAGATACACCAGGCCACGTAGATTTTAACTATGAAGTCTCAAGAAGTCTTGCGGCATGTGATGGAGCAATTTTAATTGTAGATGCTAGCCAAGGAGTAGAAGCACAAACAATTGCAAATGTATATTTAGCAATTGATAACAATTTAGAGATATTGCCAGTATTAAATAAAATTGACCTACCAAATGCAAGAGTAGAAGAAGTAAAAAAAGAAATTGAAGATATAATTGGTATACCAGCAGAAGATAGCCCTTGTATTTCAGCAAAATCAGGATTAAATGTAGAAGAAGTATTAGAAAGAATTGTAACAGATTTACCAGCACCAAAAGGAGAAGAAAAGGAAAAAACAACTGGTTTAATTTTTGATTCTTACTATGACAACTACAAAGGAGCAGTAGCACATGTTAGAATTATGAATGGAATAATTAAAGTTGGAGACGAGATAAAATTAATGGCAACAAATAAAACTTTTACAGTAACAGAGGTAGGATATTTTGTACCAGGTTCATATATGCCAACAAATGAAATAAAAGCTGGAGAAGTTCGGATATGTTTCAGCTAGCATAAAAAACTTAGCTGATATTCAGGTAGGAGATACAATCACATTAAAAAATAATCCTGCAAATGAACCATTAAAGGGCTATAAAAAAGTAACTCCAATGGTATATTGTGGGTTATATCCAATGGATGGAAGTCAATATGAAGCTTTGAAAGAAGCTTTAGAAAAATTAAAGTTAAATGATGCTGCATTAGAATATGAACCAGAATCATCTATTGCTTTAGGGTTTGGATTTCGATGTGGTTTTTTAGGGCTATTACATTTAGAAATAATAGAAGAAAGACTAGATAGAGAATTTGATTTAGGTCTAATTACAACAGCACCATCTGTTATTTACAAAGTTTATAAAACTGATGGTGAGGTAATAGAATTATATAACCCAGAAGATTTACCAAAACCACAAGAAATATCTTATATGGAAGAACCATTTGTTGTTGCAAATATATTAACACCAAAGGAATATGTAGGAAATATAATGGAATTATGCCAAAGAAGACGTGGAATATATATTGATATGAAATATTTAGATGAAAATAGAGTTACTCTAATATATGAAATGCCTTTAAATGAAATTATTTACGACTTTTTTGATAATTTAAAATCAAAAACAAAAGGATATGCTTCGCTTGATTATGAATTTAAAGAATATAGAAGATCAAATTTAGTAAAATTAGATATACATATAAATGGAGAACAAGTGGATGCTTTAAGTTTTATTGTTCATAAAGATAATAGCTATGAAAGAGGAAAAAAGATGGTAGAAAAACTAAAAACAGTTATACCAAGAAAATTATTTAAAATTCCAATTCAAGCTGCAGTTGGTGGACAAATTATTGCAAGAGAAACAATTTCTGCTATGAGAAAAGATGTTTTAGCGAAATGTTATGGAGGAGATATTACTAGAAAGAAAAAATTATTAGAAAAACAAAAAAGAGGAAAAAAGAAAATGCGTGAAATTGGAAATGTAGAAATACCACAAGAAGCATTTTTATCAGTACTAAAACTAGATGAAGATTAAAGGAAGGAGTAAACCATTTAATGGAATTGTTGGAAAAAATAAATTTCTATAATGAAAGAATTGAAAAGCAAGGAAAGGAAGCAAGAAAAAATAACCAAGAAGCATTTTCAATTATAAAAGGACAAGTTCCAATTTTACTTTCTGCACCTCATTGTGTAGAACAAATAAGAGAAGGCAAAATAAAATATGCAGAAAAAGAAACAGGAGCAATTGTTCAGTATTTAGCAGAAAATTGTAAATGTTTTGCTATTTATAAAACATATAATAATCAAGATGATGCTAATTATGATATAGAAAATAATCCTTATAAAGATGCAATTGAAGATATAATTGAAAAAAATAACATCAAATTATTACTTGATTTTCATGGAGCAAGTGAAAAAAATGAGTTTGATATAGAACTTGGTACTGGTGAAGGAAAAAATTTACAAGGAAAAAAAATAATATCTCAACAATTCAAAGAAACATTACAAAAGCATAATATTAATAATATAGTTATAGATAAAAAATTCAAAGCTAATTCAGAACATACTATTAGTAAAACAATATCAAATAGGACCCAAATACCATGTATGCAAATAGAAATTAATGCAAAATATAGAGCAACTGAAAACCAAAAAAATATCGAAAAATTATTAGAAGCATTAATGGAATTTATTGAACAAATAAAGGAAGGAAAATAAAAATATGGACAATCAGGTAGAAGGCAGAAATTCTGTACTAGAATTATTAAAAAGTGGAAAAGATATTAATAAAATATATATAACAAAAGGAGAAAGACAAGGCTCAATTAATAAAATAATTGCAATTGCTAAAGAAAGAAAAGTAGTTATTGTAGAAAAAGAAAAACGACAAATGGAGCAAATGGCAAAAACACAAGGATATCAAGGAGTAATTGCTACAATTCCACCATTTGCATATTGCGAGGTAGAAGATATATTACAAGAAGCAAAAAACAAAAAAGAAGAACCATTTATAATGATTTTAGATAGTATTGAAGATCCACACAATTTTGGAGCAATTATTAGAACAGCAGAAACAGCTGGAGTACATGGAATAATTATTCCCAAAAGAAGGTGTGCGGTAGTAAATGAAACAGTTAGCAAAGTAGCTTCTCGGAGCAGTAGAATATATGAAAATTGCAAGAGTAACTAATTTATCAGAAACAATAAAACAACTAAAAAAAGAAGGAATTTGGATTTGCGGAACAGATGTTGCAACTTCTAAATACTATTTTAATCAAGATTTAACAGGTCCAATTGCTATTGTAATAGGAAATGAAGGTAAAGGAATGAGCGAAATAGTAAAAAAGAACTGTGACTTTTTAGTAAAAATTCCGATGAAAGGTCATATAAATTCTTTAAATGCTTCTGTTTCAGCAGGGATTGTCTTATATGAAGCAGTAAAACAAAGAAATAATTTTAATAAAGATTAGGAGGATACAGATGTTAACAAGAAAAAGTAAAAAATTCATTATAATTGGAATAATTGCTATAATAGTTATTATCATAACAATCGCACTAGTATTACTATATATCAATACAGATTACTTCAAGCCAAGTGAAACATTATTTATGAAGTATATGGGGCAAAATACGGAAAGTTTGCAAGAGGTCTATAAAACAGCAATTCAACCAAGTTCATATGATGAACAATTAGCACAAAATAAGTATACTACCCAAACTAAAATAAAAATAAACCAAGTAGAAAATGTAGGAACAAGTATGGAAAGTACACAAAATTCCATAAATAGATTAAAATTAGAAATAAACGAACAAACAGACAAATCGAATCAATATGATTATAAAGATATCAAATTATTAGACAATAACGAAGATGTTACACAAATGGAGTATATACAAAATCAAAATATTTATGGAGTACATTTTAATGATTTATTTAATCAATATATATTGGTAGAAGATGAAAGCTTAGAAGAAGCTTTTTCAAAAGCAGGATTTTCAGAAGAAGAAATAATTAAAATTCCAAATGGAGAAGAATATGCAAAAGCTTTCCAATTTTCAGAGCAAGAAATACAAGAGGAAAAAGACAAATATTTACAAATATTAAAAAGTAATATAAACAAAGATAATTTTTCAAAACAAAGAAATGTAGCAATTCAAATAAACGAAAACAATCTAAATGCAAATGCTTATACTTTAACATTAACAAAAGAACAATTTTATAGTTTATATATAAAAATTTTAGAAACATTAAAACAAGATGAAACAATTATGCTTAGAATAGATAAATTAGAAGAAATGGAAAATAATTTTAGAAAAATTTATGGCGGAACAGAACAAACTACAGGACGAGAAAAATTTCAAGAAGAAATATCAGAGCGTATTACTGAATTAGAGAAAAACAATATAGGACAAGAAGAAGTAAAAATAACAGTATATGAGAGCAATGAAATTACCGTTAAAACAACAATTCAGACACCAGATTATGAAGTCAATTTAGATATACTACAAAATCAAGAAAAACCATTTGTTGAATTATCATATAAAAATAGTAGCCAAGAAAAAGAAAAAGTATTAACTTATGAGCAAACTGAAGAAGAAAAAACTATAAACTATCAAAATAAAGAAAAGGAAGAAGTAAAACAATATAGTTTAGAAATAAGTGAAAATGTAGAAAGTAATATACACAATAAAAATATCACAGCAAAATACCAAGATGAATCTAATCGTGTAGAAGCGAATATTGAACAAGCAATACAACTTGTTAATCAATTTGAAAAAGAAATCACATTTGATGACAGTAATTCTATTAATTTAAGTAAATTAGAAGGAGAGCAAGAAACACAAATATTAGATCAAATAAAACAAGGAGTTACAAATAGAATAGAAGAAATCAAAGCTAGTCATTTTAATATAGAAGACTTAAAAAGCATATTAGAAACAGCAGGATTAGTAAAAAAACAAGAAGTGATAGAAGTAAAAGGAATTACAGAAGCAGAAAAAAATCGTTTTAACTCCAAATTTGAATTACTAGGAGGAGAAGGCCTAGATAGTGATAATATATTAAATGTAATAGAAGCTATAAAAGACAATTTTGTAGAAATTGAAGTAGTATCAAATAATGAAGTAAAACTAAAAATAGATAGAACACAAAAAAATGATGACGTAGTTGAAACTTTAAAAAACTTTATAGAAGAAAACCAGGATAAAATCTATAATGTTACAATAGAATATGACGAAACGACTGGATTAGTAAGTGACTTATTATTAACAATTTTAGAAAAAACAAATTAGATAAGGAGGGAATAACATGTTACACGTATTAAAAGATGATTTTGACAAAAATTCAGATGATATATTAAAATCAATAAATAAAATGTTACAAGAAAAAGAAGAAAAGAAAAAAGATAAAGATAAAGAAAAAGAAAAACAAAAAGAAGAAAATAAGTAGGAAGGAATGAAGTAAAATTGGGAAAATTATTTGTAATAGATGGAACAGATGGAAGTGGAAAGCAAACACAATTTAATAAATTAAAAGAAAGATTAACAAAAGAAGGAGTAGACTATAAAACGGTTAGTTTTCCTAATTATGAAAGTCCAAGCTCATCATTGGTGCAAATGTATCTATCAGGAGAATTTGGAAAAAATGCAAAAGAAGTAAGTCCTTACATTGCATCCACATTTTATGCTGCAGATAGATATGCAACTTTTCAAATAGGATACAAGGAATACTATGAAAATGGAGGAATTATATTAGCAGACAGATATACAACAGCAAATATGGTACATCAAGCAGGAAAAATAGAAAACAAAGAAGAAAGAAAAAAATTCCTAGATTGGCTATGGGACTTTGAATTTAATTTATATGGATTACCAATACCAACAAAAGTATTTTTCTTAAATATGCCTGTAGAAACAGCAATGAAATTAATAGAAAATAGAGAAAACAAATTTACACACAACCAACAAAAAGACATCCATGAAAGAGACAAAAATCACCTAATAGATGCTTATAATGCAGCTTGCGAAGTAGCAAAAGAATATAATTGGTGCGAAATCAAATGTGTAAAAGATGGAAAAATTAGAACTGTAGAGGACATCCATGAAGAAATATATAGGAATGTCAAAATTTTAGAAGGGAAAGATTAATAATTATGAAAAAAATAACAGTAAAAGATTTATACAAAAGTAGCAAGGAATTTGCTGAAAAAGAGATTACAATTGAAGGCTGGGTAAAAACAGTAAGAGATTCAAAAACATTTGGTTTTATTGAATTAAATGATGGAACATTTTTCAAAAACATCCAAATTGTTTTCAATGATAATTTATCAAACTTTGCACAAATTTGTAAATTAACAGTTAGTTCAACCATAAAAGCTACTGGAAAATTTATTTTAACAGAAAATGCAAAGCAATCATTTGAACTACAAGCAACAGAAATAGAAATTGAAAGCTTATCTGATAACACCTATCCACTTCAAAAGAAAAAACATTCTTTTGAATACTTAAGAACAATTAGTCATTTACGTCCTAGAGCCAATACCTTCAATGCTGTATTTCGTGTTAGAAGTGTACTTGCATATAGTATACACAAATTTTTTCAAGAGAGAGGATTTGTTTATGTGCATACACCAATTCTTACAGGGAGCGATGCAGAAGGTGCAGGAGAAATGTTTAATGTAAATTCTTTTGACTTGCAAAATATTCCAAAAAATGATGATGAAACCGTAGATTTTTCTCAAGACTTTTTTGGAAAGCCAACACATTTAACAGTAAGTGGTCAATTAAATGTAGAAACTTTTGCACAAAGTTTTTGCAATGTATATACATTTGGACCTACTTTTCGTGCCGAAAACTCAAACACTGTAAAACACGCAGCCGAATTTTGGATGGTAGAACCAGAAATTTGTTTTGCCGACTTAACAGATGATATGGACTTAGCAGAAGATATGATAAAATACATCTTCCAGTATGTTTTAGATAATTGCAAAGAAGAAATGGAATTTTTTAACAAATTTGTAGACAATGGCTTATTAGAAAGATTGCAACATGTAATACAATCTGATTTTGTTAGAATCAGCTATACAGATAGCATCAAAGAACTAGAAAAACATAATGATGAATTTGAATTTAAAGTCTCTTGGGGAGTTGATCTGCAAACAGAACATGAAAGATATCTATGTGAAAAAATCTTCAAAAAACCAGTCTTTGTAACAGACTATCCAAAAGACATCAAAGCATTTTATATGAAACAAAATCCAGATGGAAAAACCGTTGCTGCAAGCGACCTATTAGTACCAGGAATTGGAGAAATAATTGGCGGTAGCCAAAGAGAAGATGACTATCAAAAATTGCTAAGCAGAATGGAAGAACTAAATATGCCAATTAAAGAATATGAGTGGTATTTAGATTTAAGAAAATATGGCAGTTGCAAGCATGCTGGCTTTGGATTAGGATTTGAACGAGCTATCATGTATTTAACAGGTATGCAAAACATTCGCGATGTAATACCATTCCCAAGAACTCCAAAGAATTGCGAATTTTAATGTCGCATTGGGGACGTTTCTTTTCCGACATTTTTGTCGTATGGGGGACACATCTTTGATAAAATTTTACTGACTTTACTACAATTTAGTTTCACTTTTTACGAGAAGGAAACATAATATATATAAATAAAAGTGAAAGGTGGTAGGAAAATGTCAGAGTACATAATCAAAGGGGGAAAAAAGGTAGAAGGAGAAGTAACCATATCTGGGTCAAAAAATGCCTCCTTACCTATCATTGCAGCTAGTATATTAAATCAAGGAAAAACAACATTATATAATGTTCCAAACATTCATGATACAAAAATGATGTTTGAAATTTTAAAAAAATTAGGAGCAATGGTAGTTCAAAAAAATAATAAAGTGATAATTGATACAAGTAATGTTAGTCAATATGAAATACCAGAGGAATTAATGAGACAAATGCGTTCATCTGTTATATTTGTAGGCGCATTAATAGGAAGATATGGAAAGGTAACTTTTTCGTATCCAGGAGGTTAAGATATTTGATTGATACTATCTGCTAGTTTAAGATAAAGAACAATTACGTACAAGAATTTAAAATAACCATAGATGTATACTTTCTATACAATCTATGGTTATTTTGAATTTACAAGCACAAATAAGTGTATTTACTACTTGTAGCTTTTAGGAATAGGGACAAATATTAAGGCAATATAATTTAAACATAGAAAGGTAGGTGAATACTCTGGAAAAGCAAAATAAAAAAGGAAAATTACCATTTGCAGTATTTATTTGTCCAAAATCAAATGATGGTGATATTCAAGATTATAAACAGGTATTCACCGATATTATTTCTGATAGAATAAAACAAAAATACAAATAAAAAACAAGAACAAAATTTCGCAAAAGTATTGAAAAAACTTCTAGTGAAACTTTTATTTTAACAAGCATATATATGAGGTCAGAAAATTGGCAAAAGAATTATAATCAGA
>CANQTZ010000054.1 GCA_947626865.1 uncultured Clostridia bacterium | reverse complement strand
TTTTTTATTTGAAAATGTGCTATTTGTTAGCTTTTTTAATTTGATAAAAACTGTATTTTTTAATTTGCAAATCTACATTTACAAACTGGAGTCGGTAAATCACTATCACCACTTGAACTAGTTCTTGGATTATCTAATATCCCCATTTCATATTGCCCTATCCAGAATCCTCCATTTTCATATACACTTTTTAACATTTTATTTTTTAATTCATTATACTTATCAGATGATGCAAATCCATGTTGTTCTTCTGATAGCCACAGATCTTTATAACCAATTGTAGTATTACCATGTAAATACCTCTTTAATACTGACTCTATATTTTCATAATCTCCTGCACCACTTGGCTTGTCATATCCATTATCATTATATGTTTCATCGTTATATATGTTTTTTGGTACTTCTATCCATACGTAACTATTTCCATTATTGTCTTGTATTACTAATCCTGTTTCTAAAGTTGTTTCTTCTTTTTGACTAAATTTGTTACTTGGTAAGTATGGAGTTGTATACTCTGTTGATGGCAGACTTCCTATTGTTTCTTCAGTTTTTCCCGTTTCTTCCGTTTTTCCTGTTTCTTTAATTTTTCCTGTTTCTTTAATTTTTCCTGTTGTTTCTATTGTATAATTTTTTCTTTCTCCTTCATATGTCCATGGTCCTGTTCCCTTTAAATTCCCTTTTTTGTCCTCTCCAAATTCTTTACCTATTGCATCTGTTAAAGTATCTGTTGTTAGTCCTTCGCCTAAATTATCTGACAATGCTGTTGCTACTGCTAATTTCACTCTTTCACCTTCTTCTGCATCTTTTGTTTGTTCTCTTGCATTCCCTGCCTTTGTTAACACTCCATTCTCCCCTGTCAATGTCGCTATACTTACTCCCGCTAAAATTAATAACACAATTATTGTTATAACTAAAGCAATTAACGTTATTCCTTTTTGCTTTCTTCTCCTCTGTTTTTTCTTGTCAAAGTTTTTTAACTTTTTTGTTTTTTCCATTTTTTCCTTTCCTCTCTTTCTTTAGTTTTTATTTATGTAATGTTGATATTATATTATCTTTTATATTTATACCATACTTTTTATACTTTGGCAATAGTTTTTTTGTTCTTAACACAATTGTAATATTCCTGTAACCTTCCTGTAACAAAAATACCACAAATTTAACACAAACTAAAAAACTAAACATCATCTGCACTGAGCCCTTCTTATTAAACTTTTTTGTCCAATAATTTTAGTTCAGTTCACTCTGACATCTAGTTTTTTCACTTCTATTTAAAAAACTTCTAACCAACACACAAGGAAACGCCTTATGTAATATCATAAATCCTGCATTATTTTATTTACATTTTCTTGCACAGGTACATCTCCTTCTAACCATATTGTTTTTTTATTTTTTCTAAACCAAGTCATTTGCCTTTTAGCATATCGCCTTGTATCCCTTTTGATTTTTTCTATCATTTCTTCTTTTGTTAAATCACCTGCTATGTACTCCACCACCTCTTTATATCCCAAACCTTGCATAGACGTTGGGAATTTCATATACTTATTTAAAATGCCTTGTACTTCTTCTACCAAACCTTGTTCAATCATACTATCTACTCTTTTTTCTATTCTTTCATATAAAACATCTCTTTCCCATTTCAACCCATATACAATATAATCATGTTCTGGTGCTCTTGTTCTTGATTCTATATCTTGCTGTGTTTTACTTTTTCCTGTTGCATGATAAATTTCTAATATTCTAATAATTCTTCTTGTATCTTTGGGACTAATTTGTTCCACAGCTTCTGGATCAATTTCTTTTGCTCTTTCATATAACTGTGGTAAACCTCTCCTTCTAGCTTTTGACTCTAATTCTTCTCGATATTCTAAATCGAACTTAGTAACAGGATATCTTCTACCTTCTACCAAACTATTCATATATAAACCTGTTCCGCCTACTACAATAGGCATTTTTTTCTTCGATATAATTTCATTTAT
The DNA here is from genome assembly GCA_947626865.1 of uncultured Clostridia bacterium. GTDB lineage: Bacteria > Bacillota > Clostridia > TANB77 > CAG-508 > CAG-269. The sequence goes on along the minus strand of CANQTZ010000054.1, from coordinate 9,003 downwards.
TGCTTGCCTTGCATCTTTAACATAATCTGCTACACTATATCGTTGGTCTGGCTCTATATAATCTAGCAAATAATGCTTTATGCCTTGTTGTTCTTCAAGTGTTGGTTTTGCAGTTCCAATGTTCATTTCTTTATATATTTGCATAGAATCACAAGATACTATTTCTCCATTGATTTTTTTAGCTAATTCAATAGCTAATGTTGTTTTCCCTGATGCTGTTGGGCCACATATAACAATAACTTTTTCCATTTCATAATTCATCCCTTTCTTTTTAGTCAAAATAAAATAAACAAAATTACGATTTATGATATACTCTTAAAATTCCTTCTTGTGTATCTTTCATATATCCAGTCTCAAATACAAGGCAAATTATAAATATAATTAATATAATCGCTATGTGTGCAATAATTTGATTTTTTTCTATTTGTTCTTCATTTATTTTATCTAATAGTTTTGCTAATTGTGGCATAACAATAATTCCATTAATTCCTGCAAATAAAAATACTAGCATATTCCTAACATCATTTTGCATTTTTATATTATCATACAAAATTCCCTTTTGTGAAATATTAAAAACTATTAATGTTACAAAACACATAATAATAATTCCAATTATACTATATGCTACTTTCTTTGTATTTTCCATACTTCCTAAACTATGCCATGTCCAAGTAATTAAAATAAAATATAATACCATTATAACAACAATAATAAAAGCCATAATTATTCCTTTCTATTTTCTTGCAAATTTTCTTTCTATATCATATTTTGTCATTTTTATTGCAGTTGGTCTTCCATGTGGGCATGTAAATGGATTTGGTAAACTCAATAGCTTGTCCATCAAACTTTTTACCTCTTTTTCATCTAATGCCATATTTGCTTTTACTGCTGCTTTGCATGCAACTGTTGCAATGAATTTTTCTTCTTTTTCCTGCTTTGCAGTTCTTGCTACAGTATTAATTTCGTCCAATGTTTCTAAAAATAATTCTTTAGTGTCTAAATCAATACATATTGTTGGTGCTCCTGTTAATTTTATAGTATTCTCGCCAAATTCTTCTAACATGAAACCTGCTTGTTCAAACATTTTTATGTTATCTCTTGCTATTTCCATTTCTTTATGTGTTAAGGTTATTATATCTGGCAATAATAATAATTGTGAATCTTTATTTTTTTCTTTATAATAATTTTTCTTTACCTTTTCATACATGATTCTTTCATGTGCTGCATGTTGATCTAATATATACATTTCATTATCAATTTCTAAAATTATGTATGTTTTAAATACAATTCCAATAAATTTGTATGGTACTTTTTGTACTTCTTCTACCTCTTGAAAAATAGACAAATTATTTTTTATTATATCATCTGCAATTTCTTTTTGTTTTTCTTCGTCTTCTTCAGGTGTGTCTATAATTGGAGCTCTTCCAAATAACTTTGCATACATTTCATTAAAATCTTCTGTTACTACTTGTGGATTTTCTTCTAGTTCTTCTATTTTTTGTTTAATTTCTTCAAATTCTTTTTGAACTTGTGTTTCATCTTCTTTTTCAATTTGTTTTTCCGCTTCTTCTTTTATTTCATCTTCTTTTTGTATTTCTATTTTTGCTTCCTTCTCGTCTTCTTTTTCTGTTTGCTTTTCAGTTTGCCTATCTTCTTCTAAAACATTATTTGCTACTATTTCTTTAGGTCCGCTAGTTTCATCTAAATGATACTCTTCGCTTTCTTCTTTCAACATACTAGGTGCAACTGAAACTTTTTCCTGCATTTCTCGTTCCATTTTTTCTTTCATTAGTTTCAACTGTTGTAAAACATCAAATGTATCTACTGGTTCTCCTACCTGTAGCTTTTTTGAATCTTTTTCGTGTTCGTTATTTTCGATTACTTGATTTGTTTTTATTTCACTTTCTTCTTGCGTATATTTTTCTATTTGCTTGTCGTTTTGCTTTCTAAAAGAAAATAATCCACCACTTTGATTTTCTTTTTTGCCCTGTTGTATATTTTTCAATCTTTCTTCAAAACTCTCTTCTCTACGATTTAATTGCGTATCTGCTACCAATTCACTTTTTAATAATGTGTCTTTTATTGCATGATAAATTGATTGAAATACTTTGTTTTCTTCTTGAAATCTTACTTCTAATTTAGCTGGATGTACATTAACATCCATTTTTGATGGATTCATCTGCAAATTGATAATTACAAAACCAAATTTTCCAATTGGTATCAATCCTTTATAGGCCTGTTCTGTTGCCATTGATAGAGTTTTGTCTTTTACATATCTTTTATTTACAAAAAATAACTGCTGAGAACGATTTGACCTTGCAATTTCTGGCTTTCCAATTGCTCCTGTTACATATATATCTTCATATTGATAAGAAACTGGCATTATAGAGCTTGCTATATCTTTTCCATAAATACTATAAATAACGTCTTTTAGTTCTCCTCTACCATTTGTTTGAATAATAGTTTTTCCACTATTAATTAACTTTATGGCAATATTGGGATTGACCAATGCAATTCTTGTGATTACATCTTCTATATATCCTGATTCTGTATAATCTTTTTTCAAAAATTTATACCTAACTGGCGTATTATAAAATAAATTATTTACTACTATAGATGTTCCTTTTTGGCATCCCACTTCCTCTTTTTCTAAGATGTCTCCGCCTTCTACAATAATTTTATATCCTGTTTGTTCCTCTTCTATTTTTGATGTCATTTCTACTTTACTAATCGCTGCAATACTAGCCAAAGCTTCTCCTCTAAACCCCATAGAAGTAACTGTGCTTAAGTCATTTGCTGAACGAATTTTGCTAGTTGCATGTCTTTCAAATGCAATTTCTAAATCGTCCTTAGCAATTCCTTTTCCATTGTCTGTTATTTTTATGTATGATATTCCTCCATTTTTGATTTCTACTGTTATCTTGTCCGCACCTGCATCTATTGAATTTTCTACTAATTCTTTTACAACAGATGCAGGTCTTTCAATTACTTCTCCAGCTGCTATTTGATTTATTGTTAATTCATCTAATAATACTATATTCCCCATTTTTTTCCTCCTTGCTTTTTATTATATCATTATTTTTTTTATTTTGTACAGTTTTTTTATATGATTATATCAAATTTTTGTAAATATTCATTGTCATGAATAGTAAATAGAAAAATGCAAATTATATAATTATATTATCAAATAAGGAGGATTTTTATTATGGCAAATTTTGATAAAAACAATAACAACAAAAAAGACAGACAACTTGAAAATTTAGAAAATCTAATAGAAAATCACACTAGAACTGAAAGACATCTAGAACAATATTCTGAAATTGGAGATCCACAAAATAAAGAAAATGCTCGAAATATCCAAAAAATCAGAGAAGAACAAATTAATGAATTAGAAAACAAAATAAAAGGTGAGGACAAATTCATCTCTGCAGAAGAACACTTAGAAAATGTAAAAGAAAAATATATCAATACACAAGAATATATCAACAACAACAAAGATTCTATAGACAATGAAATGTATAAAAATTTACAAGAAAAACAGCAACATCGTGAAGAACAAATTAATTTTTTAGAAGATGAAAGCTAAATTCTTACCATAGCATGATAAATATACCATTTTAACCTGTCCCAAAAAGCACACCGATGTACCATTAGTGCCTGTCCCAGATGGCACATCTGGGACAGGTTATCTTTTTTTTGAGGGCACTTTTATTCTATTGCTTCTAATGTATCACTTGGACTATTCATTCCTTCTAAGTTATAGTAAGTGTCTGGTATTTTTCCTACAATTATATTTTCTAATAATAAAACTTGGTTTGTAATATTTCTTTCCATATTGTCAAATGGTGTTAATATATTAACTTCACAGCTTACTTGCAGATATACTCTATGTAAGGTTTGGTTTATGCCTTGTGCAATAAATTCACTTTTTAAGTCTGTTTCTACTTCTCCTACTGGTGTTATTCTAATTTTTACACCTGGTCCTCTTCCAGAAAGTAGCTTAAATCCTGTAAAACTTCCTAATGCAATTTCTACATTTTTTCTTCCACCTTTATCAATTTCTTCTTGTATTTTATTGGCAACATCTGATATTATTTCATTTATTGGTATGACATTTGATTTTATCATAGATATATTTCCTTCGTTGTCTTTTTCGATTGTAAATAGTTCATCATAAGAATGTTGTTTCATTACAGATGTTGCCTGTTCATTTGATACTTTTGTTGCAATGGATCTTGCCTTATTTTCACATAAAGCATCAAATATTGGTTCTACACTACCAAGGATTATTCTTACTGTAGAAAATGCTATTATTAAAACTATAATTACTGGTAATATTTTTCTTATTTTTGTATTTCTTTTTGGTATTCTAGGCATTCCATGTATTCTTGGTATTTGAATTTTTATTTTAGGAATTCTAATTCTTGGTCTTGAATATATTTTATGCATAGCTTAAACCCATTTTTACATAACGTGGAATAAATAATTTTTCACCTGGATAAATTTTATTTTCATCTTCTATTCCATTTGTTCTTCTTATATCATCTACTGTGCTATTATATTTTTTTGCGATTTCCCATAAGGTGTCTCCTTTTTTTACAATATATAAAATTAAACTATAATCTTGTTCTTCTCTTTCCCCATTTGTCTGGATTTCATTCATTATATTCATATTTGTGTTTCGATAGCTATCATGGTTCATAAATAAATCAATATTTGCTGTTACCATTCCTCCTTCTTGTATTATAAAATCTTGATTTGCAACTTCTATGTCTAGCCTACTATTTACATTTTCTGCATTTTCTACTCCTTCTACTACATATTCTAATGGTAATTTTACCTTCTGGATATCAAATTGTAAATTTGAATCTGCCAAAATGAATTTCATTTCTATATCTCCTGTATATATAATTTTAGAATTTACATTTTCCTGTTTCTCCACAATTGGTGTTACATCTACATCTATTATATTTTTACTTTCTATTGCCGAAAGTGATATTTTTTCTCTTATTTGCTTTATTTCTTGATTCATTTGTTTGTTAGTTATTGTGGTTATTCTCTTTTTGTTAAATTCTAAATTTTCACAAGGACTATATAAATCCTGAATTAAATTAATTTGCTTAGTTTCATATACTATTGCTTTTACTTCTATTTCTATTTCAACATATATAGAATGTTCTTCACTTGAATTAGGTTTTATAATGATATTTTTTATATCATAATATACGTCACATATATTTTCTTCTGTTACATTGGGAATATCTATAAATCCTACAACTGGAATTTTAGCTTCTACAGTATTTACTCTATTATCTTCTGTTAAATACATTAGTTTTATTTTTGCATCTGCTTTAGCTAAAATTTTATTATAACTTACCTTTATATCTTTATTGCAAATTGTAACATCTGCTTTTAAAATTTCTGCTAGTTGGTCAATGTTGTCAATTGCAATATTGTCTTTTGCATAAATTTTGTTCTCTCCCATTCCTACTAATGAATTGACCTGCAAATCTTCTTTTAGCATTTGTATACCTTCTGCATTTTCGATATCATTTATAATTTCAATATCTTCTTTTGCATAAATTTTGATATCTACTTCCATGCTTGCTTTTATGCCTACTTTTCTTCCATTAATTACCTTACACTCTATAGATTTTAGTTTCGTTTTTATAATTGCCTCCATTCCTTCTTGTGCATTTGGAACTTGTATTGTTTCTGAAAAATCTAAACTTGTTGTTATCCCCCTTACTACATCTTGTGAAGTTGTTTCTTCTGGTAGATACATAATATAGGTATTTATATTTCCATCAATTCTTACTTTGCCTTCTAATACTTCTTGCTTGTAGACACATATTACCCCACTTGTACAAATTGCATTTAAAACGTCTGGCTTAGAGTCTGGAACAATCATGTCTCCTTCTATCATAAGAATATCTTTTTTTGTGGCTATTAATTTATTAACACATAGATTTTCGTTTATTGTATTTACAACCATTTTTTGACCTCCTCATTTTTTCTTTTTACATATTTATGAGGAAATACTATATTTTATGACGCAATTATTAACAAAAAAATCAATATAATAATTTCTCAATTATCATATTGATTTTTTTAATTTTATTTTTTATAACACATTTCTCTTTCTTTTGTGCTCTACAAGTGGTGGAATTAATGGAGCATAAGAATTACCATCAAAAACCTCTACTTCTACTGTTCTAGTTAATACATCTGTATAACTATAAGTAACATTTCTATTGTTTTCTTCATATTTTACAACGAAAATATTTGGATAAGCTTTTTCTATAGTAGCTTCTTTTTCAAAGGCTTTACATCTTCCTAATGAACCTTTTACTATTATCTTTTGTCCAACTTTCTCTAAGATGTCAGTTTTCAAGTTTGCAATATCACTACGACAAATCATGTTATCACCTTCTCTTTCAAGATGACTACATTATAGCATTTTACATATAAAATGTCAAAAAACAAAAAAGCTTGTCAAACAGCTGTACTTCGCTATTTTCAATAGTTTTATGGTTTTATTTTCGTTTTTTTACAATTATATTACAGTTATATTTCATTTGTATTAAGTTGGTTTATTTTTATTAATGCATTTTACCTTTTTTCATTTTTCCATTGGCTCCAATGCCACTTACTCCACTTTTCCCATCTCTTAATTCTTTTGCAATATCATCAATTGTTATATATCGATATTCATCTGTCAATGCTATTTTTTCCGCTATTACTAATGGATCTAAAAAATCAATTAATATTCTAGCAGGTGATGATGCAAAATTAGCTCCTGCAGATATTATAGCTTCAAAATAGCTTTGACACGCTCCGCGCAAAAATAACTAAATGATTGTTATTTTCTCTATCATATCTTCTTGCTTCTTTTACAGTTTGTATAAAATATTTTGAATTTCTATAATTGTAAATGTTATAATAATCACATCCTCCTTTTATCATGCCATCATGCCCTGTTATCACTAATATGTCTGGTTGATATATTTGTAACAATCTATAAACTGCTTTTGGTTGCCTATATTCTGGAATATTTTTTACTACTGCTTTTAGTCCTAGTTTTTTATAATAATATACAGATTTTTGACTATATTTTCTATCTCCATCTGCAGACAATAGTTTTGTATACTTTATTTTTCTAATAACCAATCAATTATGTTTTTATGTATAATTCCATCTCTTGAAAAATCTACTTTATCTAATGAAAGAACATATTTTGGATAGTTATCATCTATTTCTTTAAACGCCCCAAATTCTCTATTTCTAACTTTATCACTCTCTAATAGATATGCTACCTGAAAATATATTTTTTCTTGTGTTTTTGTTGCAATAAAATCAATTTCTCCATCTTTTGTCTTTCCTATATATACATCATATCCGCGTTCTAATAGCTCATTGTATACTACATTTTCAATTGCAAAACTCTTGTTTATTTCAAAGTTATTGTTTTTTATTTGAGCTATTCCTAAATCTGTCATATAGTATTTATTTAATGTTTTTAAAATTGCTTTTCCATGAATATCATATCTATATATTTTCTTTATCATTAAAGCCTTGCATAATGCATCTAAATATACATATATTGTTTCAGTTGATACAGATTTACCTTCATTTCTTAAAAAATTCATAACATTCTCGGCAGAAAATTGACGCCCTGTAGTATCTACAATATATTGTAATAATAAATCAAATAATACTGTATTCTTTAACCCAAGTCTTTCTACTACGTCTCTTAATATAATTGAATCGAACACACTATGTAGATAATCTTTTATATTACTTTCATCAGTAAATTGCGTTCTGTTAGGAAGTCCTCCCCATTTAACAAAATCCCAAAAGGTTTCTTCTGATTTAGCTGGCTTTTTCGTAAGTTCTATAAATTCCTTATAACTTAATGGATAAATATTAAATAATACATATCTTCCAGATAAAACCGTTGATAATTCATTTGATAATAGTTTGCTATTAGAACCAGTAATAAATATACTTATATTGTCTATCGATGCTCTTAATGAGTTAACTACATCTTCAAATCTTTCTACTTTCTGAATTTCATCCAAAAATACATAATATTTATTTTCATCTATTATCTGCTCTTTTATATATGTATTTAATTTTTTATAATCTTGTAATTCTTCAAATTCTATAAATTCAAAATTTACATATATGATGTGCTTTTCATCTATATTTTTTTCCTTTAATTCATCCATTATTTGTTTTAATATTACAGATTTTCCACATCTTCTTATTCCAACTAATATTTTTACAAGGTCACTATCGTAAAACCCTCTTATTCTTGATAAATACATTTCTCTTTTTAACATTTTCATCACCTATATTTATTATAGTACATTATAATATATTTGTCAATTTATTTCGCAAACAAGAAATAACTTTTAGTTTTTTGAGATATATTTCGTTGTTGCGAAATATAAATAAAAACTTTATTCTCCATATTTTAATATAATTTCAATTTTTCTATCACTATAGAAGTTAATTTGTTTTACTAAGTAATTTATATATTTCATTAAATTGTCCTCATTTTTAAATTTATCATATAGCTCTCTAATTTTTTCAGCAATCTCAGATATTTGTAGAATTTTCTTTTCTATTTCTTTAATTTGTTCTATTTCGTCATTTCTTTTTTGAACAAAAAATTCTACAGTTATTTGATTTTTTACCTTTTGTAAATATAAATCTTTTATATTCACTTTTTTTATTTCAATTTCTTTTTTTAACATTTCGATTTCATTTTTTATTTTTCTTTTTTTGGTTATATATTGATTGGACTCCTCAATAATTTTTTCCTCTGTTAATTTTTTCATTTCGTTTTTTAGAAACTCATATACAATATCTTCTAATTTTTTAGTAAGAATTATCTTTGTATTATTACAATTCTTATTTCTATTTTTACCATCAGTACAATAAAAACTATAAACTATCCTACCATTTTCTTTTTTTCTGCCAAAAACATTTAACGGC
>CANQTZ010000053.1 GCA_947626865.1 uncultured Clostridia bacterium | reverse complement strand
TACAGTTTTTATTTTATTGATTTTTTTATTTGATAATATTGGGCAATTTTTGTATAAATTAAAGTGTAAATCTACAAGTAAACATATATGCTATTTGATGAATAAATACTATATTATTAAAAGCCGTGTGCGGGAAAGCCGCATGCACGGATTTGCGAGGGGCATATATGGTAACATATATGTCTACTCAATCATCTAGGAACATGTAAAAATAGGAAATTTACAAAAATAGTTGTATTTTTAATACCTTTTTGGTAAAATAAAAAAGAAAGATAAATAAAAAGTTTTCTAACGGTAAAGCAGTGTGAATTCACACTCCTGACCGGAAGAGCACAAAGGGAAAAATATAGCAAATATATAGAGAGATAACTATGTGCCTTCCAAAAGGGATACTAGTTATCTTTTCTTTATATAATAAATTTGTTCTATAATTTAGGGGGAAAAATGGAAACAAGAGTTGCCGTAATCGGAATAATAGTTGAAAACAAAGAAAGTGTGCCAGAACTAAACAAATTACTATCAGAATATGGAGATAACATCATTGGAAGAATGGGAATACCATATCACAAAAAACAAATAAACGTAATATCAATTGTCATAGATGCTCCACAAGATATTATCAATGCACTAAGTGGAAAAATTGGAAGATTGGGTGGTGTACATGCCAAAACAGCATACAGCAATGTATAAAGAATTAATAGATAAATTACGCTATCAAAAAAGTCTTTCAAAAGACGAATATCTAAAGTTAATAAAAAATAGGGAAGATATAAGTGAATATCTATTTAAAAATGCAAGAGAAGTTTGTGAAAGCATTTATGGAAAAGATATCTATATAAGAGGGCTTATTGAATTTACAAATTATTGCAAAAATGATTGTTTGTACTGCGGAATACGAAGAAGCAACAAAGAAGCACAAAGATATAGACTAACCCAAGAAGAAATTTTAAGCTGTGCCAAACAAGGTTATAATTTAGGTTTTCGAACTTTTGTCTTACAAGGAGGAGAAGATAACTTCTATACAGATGAAAAAATGGAAAAGATTATAAAAAGCATAAAAACAAAATATCCTGACTGTGCAATTACTTTATCTATGGGAGAAAGAAGTTTTGAAAGCTATCAAAGATTGAAAATAGCTGGAGCAGACAGATACCTTCTACGCCATGAAACAATTAGTAAGTCACACTATGAAAAAATACATCCAAAACAAATGAATTTTGAAAACAGAATAAAATGTTTACAAAATTTAAAAAAATTAGGATATCAAGTAGGATGTGGCTTTATGGTTGGTTCTCCATACCAAACAGAAGAAAATCTTGCAGAAGAAATGATATTTTTAAAACAATTCAATCCACAAATGGTTGGAATTGGTCCATTCATTTCACATAAAGATACACCATTCAAAAATGAAAAATCAGGTAATGTAGAACTAACACTATTTATGTTGGGACTCATAAGACTAACTCTACCAAATGTGCTATTGCCTGCAACAACAGCACTAGGAACAATGGATTTACTTGGAAGAGAAAAGGGAATAAAAGCAGGAGCAAATGTACTAATGCCAAATCTTTCACCAGTAACAGTTAGAAAAAAATATATGCTTTATGATAATAAAATTTGCACAGGAGACGAATCGGCAGAGTGTTTAGAATGTTTAAAAAAACGAGTAGGCACCACAGGTCGCACAATTGTGGTAGACAGAGGTGACTATAAAACTAATTAGAAAGGAACAGAATTAATTATGGAAAAATATGATGTTAAATCTTTAAAAGCAGAAGAATTTATAAATGATGAAGAAATTAAACAAACACTAGAATATGCAGATAAAAATAAGGACAACCTTGAACTAATAGATAGTATTATCGAAAAAGCTAAAAAAAGAAAAGGATTAAATCACAGAGAAGCAAGTGTATTATTAGCTTGTGAAGACAAGGAAAAAATAAAAGAAATTTACCAATTAGCAGAACAAATAAAAAAAGATTTTTATGGCAATAGAATAGTTATGTTTGCACCACTATACCTTTCAAACTATTGTGTAAATGAATGTCTATATTGTCCATATCATTTGAAAAACAAACATATAGCTCGTAAAAAACTAACACAAGAAGAAGTAAAAAAAGAAGTAATAGCACTTCAAGATATGGGACACAAGAGATTAGCAATTGAAGCAGGGGAAGATCCTGTTAATAATCCAATTGAATATATATTAGAATGTATAAAAACAATTTATTCTATCAAACATAAAAATGGAGCAATTCGTAGAGTAAATGTAAATATTGCAGCAACAACAGTTGAAAACTATAAAAAATTAAAAGATGCAGGAATTGGAACATATATACTTTTCCAAGAAACATATCACAAAAAAAGCTATGAACATCTTCATCCAAAAGGACCAAAAGCAAATTATGCTTACCATACAGAAGCAATGGATAGAGCAATGGAAGCTGGCATTGATGATGTGGGAATTGGAGTTTTATTTGGCTTGGATAAATATCGCTACGAATTTGCAGGTCTTTTAATGCATGCAGAACATTTAGAGGCAGTACATGGAGTAGGACCTCATACAATAAGCGTGCCACGTGTAAAAAGAGCAGATGATATTGATCCCACAGAATTTGATAATTCACTTGATGATGAAATGTTTGGTAAAATTGTTGCTTGTATAAGAATTGCAGTGCCATATACTGGAATGATAATATCTACTAGAGAAACGCCAGAGGTAAGAGAAAAAATTATACGCTTAGGAGTTAGCCAAATAAGTGGAGGATCTCGTACGTCAGTTGGAGGATATTGCGAAGAAGAACGTCCACATGATACAGAACAATTTGATGTTTCAGATAATAGAACACTTGACGAAGTTGTAAATTGGCTTATGAAATCAGGGTATATACCTTCATTTTGTACAGCTTGTTATAGAGAGGGAAGAACAGGGGATAGATTTATGAGTTTGTGTAAATCTGGACAAATCCAAAATTGCTGTCATCCTAATGCTCTAATGACATTAAAAGAATTTCTTATGGATTATGCTTCTCCAGAAACAAAAAAAGTAGGAGAAGAATTAATACAAAAAGAAATTGCTAACATTGGAAAAGAAAAAGTAAAGGAAATAGTAAAAGAACGTCTTATAAAAATTGAAAATGGGGAAAGAGATTTTAGATTTTAAGAGGTGATTTTATGGGATTAAACAGTACCCCAACAGGAGAAAGATTGCATATTGGATTTTTTGGATGCAGAAATGTAGGAAAAAGCAGTATTGTAAATGCAGTAACAGGTCAAGAAATTGCAGTAGTAAGTAGTGTAAAAGGAACAACAACAGACCCTGTCAAAAAATCTATGGAACTATTACCACTCGGACCAGTTATCATTATAGATACACCAGGAATTGACGACGAAGGCGAGTTAGGAGAAAAAAGAGTAAATCAAACAAAAAAGATTTTAAGAAATTGTGACATAGCAATCCTTGTAACAGTCGCAAATAGAAATATAAATCCAGCAGAAGAAGAACTAATATCAATTTTTGATGAAAGAAAAATTCCGTATATCATTGTAAAAAATAAAGCAGACCTTATAAAAGAAGAAACTCAAAACAAAGAAAACATTGTATATACAAGTGCAACTCAAAACAAAGGAATACAAGAATTAAAAAACACAATAGGCAAGCTTAGCAAAACAAGTAGTGAAAATAATAATCGCTTTATAGGAGATTTAATCAAGCCAAATGATATAGTTGTACTTGTAACACCAATTGACAGTAGTGCCCCAAAAGGTAGAATGATAATGCCACAGCAACTAGCAATTCGTGACATAATAGATTCAGATGCAATAGCAGTTGTAACAAAGGAAACACAGCTACAAGAAACATTGAAAAATTTAGGTAAAACGCCTGCATATATAATAACTGATTCACAAGTATTTGAGGAAGTAAACAAAATTGTACCCAAAAATATTCCTCTAACATCTTTTTCTATTCTTATGGCTAGGTACAAAGGATTTTTAGAAACAGCAATAAAAGGAGCAAAAGCAATCGATAAATTAAAAAAAGGTTCACAAATATTAATAAGTGAAGGATGTACACATCATAGACAATGTGAAGATATTGGAACAGTAAAATTACCTAAGTGGATAAAAGAATACACAAAAATAGAAGATTTAAAATTTGAATGGAGTAGTGGAACAGGCTTTCCAGAAAATTTAAAAAAGTTCGATTTAATTATTCATTGTGGGGGCTGTATGCTAAATGCAAAAGAAATGCAATTTAGAATGAATTGTGCAAATTCACAAGAAGTACCATTTACCAATTATGGAGTTGCAATAGCATATATGAAAGGAATAAACATTGTCATTGGTAGTAATACAAGTTCTACTATTGCGAATATTGATAAATTATGATAAAATACAAAAGATATTTTATGAAATTTAGGGAGGTAACAATGGTAGAGAATAGAATAAAAAAGAATGTCTTAATCGGTGGAGCATGGCCTTATGCCAACAATTCATTACATGTAGGTCATGTGGCTGGGTTAATTTCAGGAGATGTTATAGCAAGATATCATAGACAAATAGGGGACAATGTGCTATACGTATCAGGAACAGATTGTCATGGTACTCCAATAACTATTAGAGCCAAAAAGGAAAAAACAACTCCAAAGGATATTGCAGAAAAATATCATGAAGAATTTGAAAAATGCTTTAATGATATGCAATTTTCTTATGATTTATACACAAAAACAGAAGACGAATTTCATAAAAAAAAGGTACAAGAATTATTTAAGAAAATGTATGATAATGGGTATATATATGAAAAAATGGATTTACAACCATATTGCGAAAATTGTCAAAAATTTGTAGCAGATAGAGAATTGCTTCTAACATGTCCAAATTGTGGAAAAGAAACCAAAGGAGATATGTGCGATTGCGGATATGAACCTAAAAGTGAAGATTTAAATAATGCAATATGCCAACATTGTGGAAAACAAACTGTGCCAAAAGAAAATAAAAATTTATATTTAGCACTAGGAAAATTGCAACCTAAAATTGAAGAATATGTTAAAGAAAATAAAGAAGCTTGGAGAGCAAGTTCGCAAAACGAAACAGAAAAATATTTAAGAGAAGGCCTACCAGAAAAAGCTGTTACAAGAAATTTAGATTGGGGAGTAGACATTCCTGTAGAAGGTTTTGAAGATAAAAAAATGTATGTATGGATAGAAGCGGTTTTAGGATATATAACAGCATGTCAAAAAATATGTTTAGAAAAAGGATTAAATTGGGAAGACTTTTGGAAAAAAGATAAAGACAACATAATATATATGGCACATGGAAAAGATAACATAACATTCCATACAATAATTTTACCAGGACTATTATTAGCTTTAGAAGATAATTATCAATTGCCACATTATATGATAGCAACTCAGTATTTAAATATAAACGAAGAAAAAATTTCAAAATCAAAAGGAAATGGCATTACAATTAGACAAATGCTAGACAATTATGATTCAGATATGATACGATATTATCTAATAGGGAATGGACCTGAAAAAAAGGACAGTAATTTTTCAATAGAAGACTTTGTTGCAATAAGCAATGCAGAAGTAGTAAATAAATATGGAAATCTTATAAATAGAACTTTAAAATATAAAGGTTTAAGCAAAATACCAGATGGAAAAATGGATGAAAATATGAAAAAAAATATCATATCAACTTATGAAAAGGTAGGGAAGGCCATAGAAAACTTAGAATTTAAAAATGCAGTTAATATGATAAGAGAACTTGTTGAGGCAAGCAATAGATATTATGAAGAACAACAACCATGGATACAACAAAAAGAAGATATAGAAAAATTTAATAATACAATTTACACTTGCTCTACAATAATTGCTAATTTATCTAATTTATATGCACCATTTTTACCAAAATCATCTGATAAAATTAGAAAAATATTAAATATTGATAAGTGCCAATGGAATTATATAGAAGCACCTAGAAACTATGAACTAAATGGGATAGAGCCATTATTTGAAAGAATCAAATAGATATAGATTAAAAAGTAGAACAAAGATAAATCTTGTTCTACTTAAATAATCTTTTTAGTTTATTTATAATTTTTTTAAATATTGACTCATTTTTTCTTTACGTTCTATAACACATATCTTTTCTTTTTGCTCTGGCGTTGCTAAGTATTTTTTAAATAAAGCAAATAAAATAGCTTTTGTTTCTTCTAAAAAAGGTTGTTCTATTATACTTACATCATTATTTATAATAAATCGATAATCCATATTTCTATTTGTTTTAATAGTATCAATAATATGTGTGGGAATTTTATTATATTCATCCTTATTTAAATTGCATAATACAAAATATACTTCTGCTAATGAATTACTATTCATTTTCACCTATATCAACTCCTTCTATTGATAGAGATTGCTCTATAGAAGTAATAAAGGCTTCTCCATCTTCACGTTTTGACAAGTCGATTTGTGCTCCTATTTTTCCAATATCATTTCTATTTAATTGCTTTACTTTTATTGCATTTTTATAAAAAGCTATATTAGAAGCAGTTTTTCTTATAAAATCTATATCTTCTGGAAATTGACTTTCTAAATTCTTTTTTTCATCTTCGTCCATACTATCATAGCTTTTAATAGAGTTCTTTAAAATTCTTTTGTTTTGCATCATTTCTTGTCCATCTGCTAATTTAACACCTTGATAAAAATCACAATATAAATCTAAAAAGATGGTTTCAATTTCCTGTTCGCTAATATTATATATTTTTAATAAATCAATCATTTCATTTTCTGGGAAAATATTTTTATGCATACATTCTGCAAATTCAAATAATAAGATTTTTCTTTTAGTTTTAGCTATTCGATCTTTAGATTGATTTATGCATTTTTCTTCATCACTAGATACATAAAATTCTTTTTTAAATTGTTCTTTTTCTTCATCTGGAATATTTTCAGATGCTAATATATCGTACAACTCCATTTGCCATGAAGGATTAAGTTTATTTTTTTTGGCTTCATCTTTTATAATATATTCTTCTATTGCTTCTTGAAACGAAACAAGTTTATTTCTCATTATTGAAACAACTTTTTTTGAGTCGATTTTTTCATTTAAAAGCAAATGTTTCAATAAAACGCCATATTTTTCATAAATCCAAGTTGGTGGGAGTCTTTGACCGTTTTTATTATAATCATCTAAAGCTTCTTCTATACTTGCTCCCAACTTTATACGATAATATATGCAATTATAATTAATTCCATTGTTAATGCAATATTGGTGCAAACTCATTCCATTATATTGCAAGATAGGCAATCTTTTAGTAAGATTTTCATCCTTTTTTTGACTTGGATTTTTTGTTTTTAATTTTGAGATTAGTGTTTGTATATCACCGCCACGAATCAAATAGTTAACAAGTTCACCTTTTTTTATACCCAAAATAATTGCTAAATCTGAATATGAAATATTTTTTCCTTCATAATTAGTTTTAGTTTTTCCTAAATCATGTAATCTTATCATAAATATTGCTTTGTTTGCATCTCTATCATATTTTCTTATATATCTTCCTAATCTTAATTCTCTAATATTAGTATGTTCTGCTAAAGCCTTTATGCTATCAAATTTCTTTCCATCAAAAGTATAAACTATTTTTGAACTTAAATGATCATGTATAATATCATCAACATTTTGGTTTTCATGTCCACTTAGCAAATGCCTTAAAGTAGTAGCGGAAAGGCCTGCTTTTTCAACAATCTCAGATATTTTCATTTCTTTTCCATCATATATGTAAGTTTTAATTTGTTTTTGTCTTAATTCCTTTTCTTTAGCTTTTTGGCTTTTGGCTATTTCTTCTTCTTCTTTTTCTTGTAATATTGCATTTACTATTTTCTCAAAGTCATTTCCCAATTCCTCTTGTTTTTGATAATACTGCCTATTAGAAATACCAAGTTCTCTCAATGCAGTTCTTTTAGAAGAATAATGTTTGCCATTATATGTACATCCTCTAGATTTACCACTATTTCTTTCCTGATATAGAAGATATGCTTCATCTAGATTTCCATTTGTTTCTTTTAAATATTTTCTTAATGTAGTAGTTACAATATCCATAGCTCGTGACAAACTACTAAAAGAAGGATAGGTTTTTCCTCGCCATGTATATGTTTCTTTTTCTTCTTCTCTTCTTTGTATTTTTTTTACTGCATTTTCTATGCTTCCTTCTTTTTCTATATATTTAGATAATGTTGTTACTGTTACTTGTAAATAATCAGCTAAATCTGCTTGCGTATGATAGCGAATTCCATCTATAATTGCATAGGTATGTTCGTCTTCATATAATTGCAATGCCTTTTCTAAATCATTTTCAGCTAGTCTTAAGTATTTAGCAAGTGTCGTCTTATATAAATTAAAAGCTTTTGCTGCTTCTTCAATTGATTGATATGTTGTTCCTTTATATGTGTATAAAATTTTTTGTGATTTATATTCTGATACCAAATCATCGATTGATTTATCTGTGTTTTCTTTTATTAATCGTGTTAATGTTCTTCTATTGATATCAACTGCTTCTGAAAGTTTAAGTAAAGATTTGTATATTTGTCCATTATATGAATATATAGTTTTTCCCATAAAATTTATTCCTTTCCGACTTAGTTTGAAGGTAAATATTTTTCCTATTATAATGAATTTAGTACTACAAAGAATATTATTATTAATAAAATTCCTATTCCTAAAAATATCAATAACCACTGTGCCATAGATAGACTACCTTTATCAGCTGCCATTTGCTCTTCCTTATTTCTTTCTAATAAAACTATAGCAAGTCCTAGTATAGAAAAGAAAAATCCCCAACAAAATCCAGCGATAGGAGAGTATCCCTTATTTTTTGTGTACAAACGCACAAATTATTCCTATTACAATCCATATAAATATTAATATTGGATTCATTTTTCATCCCTCTTTCTTAGACTGCATGTTTTAGAATTGAACGTTTTTGTAATGGCACTACACCTAAAAAAACAACTAACAATCCAATTTCTAAAACTGCCCAATATGTATATAGTTTAGTTTTTGCTTCATCAATAGCTTTTTCCTTTTCTACTTGATATTGCGCCATTTGTTCATCATTGTACATATATTTCATAAAATTTTCAGATAATTGTAAATTTACATTTGAATTTATAGATTGATCTATTTTTTGATTAACATCTGAAAAATTAATTATAGCATTAATAAAGCAAAGTATAACTGTAAAAATAAAAAGATTTCTCATAACAGTTGATACATCATTTCTAGATATAGCTCTTTTTCTAAAAGTTGTAGCTATACTACATTTCCACACAAAAAACGCAATTAGTCCGTGTAAAACAATTGCAACGATTGCTGTTATAATCAATGATTCTGATGGAATTACTTTTGATATTAAGGCAAATATAATTCTATATAATATAGCAAATGGTATGCCATAAATAAGAAAACCTCCTATAAGTTCACCAGTTATTGTTCTAATTGTTGCTATTTCTTTATTTTCCAATAAAATTCACCCCCAATTAAAAAAATAAAGTGTAATCTATTAACATCTTACCATATAAAAAATTTTTTGACAACACTTTTACTATGATATATTTTGTCAAACTTTTGTTCTAGAAAAATTTTTATATTTCGATTGACTTATCGTATCAAAAATGCTATACTAAATATAGAATATTTGAGGTGGTATGCCAATGCCTAAACCTTAAGGTTTAGATGAAAAGTTAAAATAGCTTAATACTTGATGACAAGTGTTAAGCTATTATTACTTAATAGTATATTCAAGTTCCATAAACTCGCCATTATTTAACTTAGTAATTTGTATATTATTTTCTTTTGCATATTTATTAATTTTTTCGCTTAATAAAGAAATGCCAACGTTACAATTTACAGGCAACATAACGTTTTCTTACTTTTTTGTAAAAACTATTGAATTTTATCTATTAATAAAGTATAATCTATAGCTAGATGAGAAAAACAGGATGTGGTGTATCGTATCCTACTTGAGAGGAGGCGATGCATATGTTATTAGAACAAGTGTACTTATTTTTTATATACATATTATTTATTGAACTTGCAATAGTAACCGTTGTCGCTATTGCCTTATTTGTAGCTCTAGTTGTTACAGTAAGAAAATTAGACAATGAAAAAAACACATCTCTGTTGGATCGTTAGAGATGTATTTTTATTTAAAATATTAATCAAACGATATGCCACATTTCTGTGGTATCTCATCTTTCTATATTATTATACTCAAAATAAGTGAAAAAGTCAAATGATTTATAGGATTTTTCTATAAACTCATCATTATTTAACTTAGTAATTTGTATATTATTTTCTTTTTCAAAACAATTATAGAGGAGATGACATTTTATGAATATTGGTATAGATATAGATGATACAATAACTGATTCCTTTGAATATCTTATGAAATGTGTAGCAGAATATTTTAATTATGATATAAATTACTTAAAAGAGAATAATTTTTCTTATAACAATCTACCTAAAAATTGTAAAAAATATGAGTATGATTTTGCTAAAAAATATTATGATAAATCATTACCTCATATTCCACTAAAAGAGGGAGCTCGTGAATACATAAAAAAGATAAAAAAATTAGGTCATAATATATTTATTATTACTGCTAGAAATACTAATATGTATAAAGATCCTTATATTTCAACCAAAAAACAATTAGAAATAAATAACATATATTATGATAAATTATTTTGCACATTTGATAAAGTATCTATTTGTAAAACAGAAAAAGTTGATTTAGTTATAGATGATTCAATTGAAAATTGTATAGCTATAAATAATATTGGAATAGATACATTACTTTTTAACAGTGTACTTAACGAAAAACAAAATGTAAATATAAAAAGAGTACGAAATTGGAAAGAAATCTTTGAATATATAAAAAAGACAAGAACATATTAAGGAGATAAGAATACATTGAATAATATAAATTTTACACAAATAGAACAAAAATATAATAAGTTAATTGGAAAAGCCACAGAATATATGAAAAATATAAAAGATTACGAACA
>CANQTZ010000052.1 GCA_947626865.1 uncultured Clostridia bacterium | reverse complement strand
ATTTGTTGGTCCCCCCGAATTGTTACAAATAAATAATATATTACTATTTTGACATATAGAATTTATTGGCTGTGAATAGCCACAATATACGTCTGCACCTCAGGCAATAAACTAGCTAAAACAATAACATTCCCCTCCTCATCTTTTATTTTTAAATTAGGAAATGTCTTAATAAGAATTTCATTACTAAAATATTTATCAACAAAATGCTTTAATTTTTCATTACCCTGCATTTGCTCATAAGATTGCTTCCTAGCTTCAAAATTTTTTACATAGATATTATTTTCAACTACCATTCTAGTAATAAAAACCTCCTGTGCATATATTGTAATTAAACAATCTATTGCTAAAAATAAAATAATACATGAAAGCACTCTCTTTAGCTCAATTTTACTGATTACTTTATCCACAAAAGGATTTACTACTTTCACTAAAGCAATTGTCAAAATTCCCCAAAAAATTGAATATAAAAGACACACCCTTCCATTTATATTAAAAATATATAGAGAATAATCCCACCAATGTGTATATAAAATAGCTTCTGTTAAAAAACTAATCAAATATTCAACAATAGAACCAATTATACAACCACCAAAAAATAAAGTAGCAATACTTTTATCAAAATATTGTGAGAAAAAAATAATTATAACTGTAGCCATTCCATAAATACCACAAAATGGTCCATATAAAAAACTTTGCCTACTTTCCCAAATTCCCATTGTTACAATACCAAATATAGTTTCTATTATATATCCCAAAAAACTATAAAAAATAAAGTATGCAAATATTTCCCAAATATGAAATTTTTTTATTTTATTATTCTCCATATATCCTATATACCTTTATAACAATATTGGACTAATTTGCTCTCCTTCTAATGCATATTCAATAGTCCTAATAATATATTCCGAATCAAATACAATCGACCTAGGCTTAGTAATGGGATTATCTTGTCTAAATGGTACAAAATAATAGTTTTTCCTATTTAATAACTTCCCTATGTTTTCCGCATTTCCACTCAAACCATTATTGGTTGATGGTGCAATTACAAGTGGAAAACCATTTCTTAAATGCGATTTAGCAGCCATTGTAGCTGGAGTATCGATAATATCACAAGCAAGCTTTGCCATTGTGTTTCCGAGAACATGGTGCAATTATCATAATATCTGTTAATTTTTTAGGTCCTATTGGTTCGGCTTCCTGAATAGTATGGATTATTTTTTTGCCTGTTATACCTTCTATTTGTTCTCTAAATTCTTTTGCTGTGCCAAACTTGGTGTCTAAAGAGTAACTATTGTATGACATTATTGGAATAATATTTGCTCCTTTTTCTATTAATTCTTTCATTTTAGGAATTGTCTTTTTAAATGTACAAAATGATCCTGTTAGCACAAATCCTATGTTTTTTCCTTTTACTTCCAAAATAAAAACACCCTCCCTTCCTTTTTACTTTATATATAATATGAAATTATGTAAATTTTTGTTTTTATTTCATATTTTAATTCACAAGCCCATACTTATTAAATGGTGATATTTTGAAAAAGACAAAAATTTTTTTTATTAATGGAATAATCCTAACAATCACTTCCTTTTTTATGAAAAGTATTGGAATGTTATTTGGTATTTACGTTTCTAATAAAATCGGCTCAGAAGCGGTAGGAGTTTTTAACTTAGTTATGTCTGTTTACCTATTTGCTGTTACACTAGCTAGCTCTGGATTAAGTCTTGCCTGTACCTGTATCGTTTCTGAACAATTTGAAAAAGGCAATTTTTTAGATGGTTTAAAAGCTGTACGAAGTTGTTTATTATTTTCTTTGACACTAGGACTAGGAAGCGGATTTTTAGTTTTATGTTTTGCTAATACCATTTCTGAAAATTGGTTAAAATCAATGGTTAGCTCTGCCCCACTTTACTTAATTTCAATAGGTCTACCTTTTATTGCTATTTCTAGTGTTATAAATGGCTATTTTTCAGCTGTACGAAAAGCCTACAAAAGTGCAATTTCACAAGTATTAGAATTACTTGTAAAAATTATTATTAGTATTTTACTATTAAACTTTTATACTACCAAAAACATAGAATCTATTTGCATTTGTCTAATCTTAGCAGATGTCATTTCAGAAATAGTTTCTTGTTGTTTTTTGTTAATTTTATACAAAATAGATAAAAGAAAAATCAGTAAAACTACCATTAAAAAAATAACCTTTAAAAAAAGAATTTTAAAAGTTACAGTGCCTGTTTCGATTACCTCGTATATTCGCTCTGGTCTATCTACTATAAAACAATTTATGATACCAGCTAGACTAGCTTTATTTGGGTTACCTTATGCAATAGCCATTTCTGAATATGGAAAAATTGATGGTATGACAATGTCAGTTCTTTTATTTCCTAATGTTTTTATTACATCTTTTAGTGGGTTATTAATCCCGGAATTTGCTAGTCTAAAAGCAAAAGAATATAAAAAAAGAATACTAGAAATTTGTAAAAAAGTTTTTTATACAACTTCCGTATTCTCTATTACAATTGCTACTATCTTCTTTTTATTTGCTAACAAAATTAGCCTTATGGTATTTCAAAATTTAGAGTGTGCAAAATACATCAAAATGCTTTCTCCCCTAATTTTATTTATGTATCAAGATAATATTCTAGATAACATTTTAAAAGGATTAGATAAGCAATTTGATGTTATGTTTTGCAACATTTTAGATTTAATTATTACAATTAGTATTTTATATTTTTTATTACCTACATTAGGAATATTAGGATACATTTTATCTATAATGGTTAGCGAAATTTTCAATTTCTGCCTTAGCTATTTTCAATTATACCGCACTGTAGGTTTTAAAATGGCATCTCCAATGATTATATGCTATTTATTATCATTTGGTCTAAGCACTTACGAAATGCTACATATTCTATAATTTTTACATAAGAATTTTCCCAGAAATATCCTTATCCAAATTTTTTACAAAAGTTTGTGCATCTTCTGGTTTTCCAACAATACTACCATAATGAATAGGTACAGCTAGCTTAGGTTTTATTTCATTTACCAAACTTGCCGCTTCGCTAGCTGTCATAGTATAAGTTCCACCTACTGGTACAAAAGCACAATCACAAGTAACTTTTCTACTTTCATCAGTTATATCTGTATCACCTGCTACATAATAAATACAATTTTCTATATTTATCAAATATCCAACCCAATTATTTTCTTTTGGATGAAACTTTTTATTAACATTATAAGCTGGAACTGTTTTTATTTCAATTCCTAAAACTTCATAACTATGATTTGGCTCTACAACCACTATATTTTCCCTTTTAAATCCCAAAGCAATACTTCTATCATATAAATCCTGTGGAATACAAATAATTGTATCAGACTTTCTTACCTTTTCAATATCTTCTTCTGAAAAATGGTCAAAATGAGAATGTGTAATTAATATAATATCAGCATCATTTTCACCTTTTTCTAGTTGAAACGGATCTGTATAAATTACCTTTTCAAAATTAAATTTAACACAACTATGATTTAAAACCTCTACATTTTCTAACATTTTTATTACCTCCTTGAATTTGCATATTCTTCTCGTTTTCGACTTCTTTGCTCTTTTTTCTTTTTTAATCTCTTTTGATAAAAATAATGGAATACAACAATAACAATTAAAATAATCAATGTTATTTTGCTTTGTATTATATTAAGAATTACCCCTAATCTATTTATTTTAAATTGATATTCCCCTTCTATTTCATCATAAGTTACTTTCTTTTTATCTCTTTTGGTATTATTATCACCCTTTGTTTGGTATTTTACAATTCCATCATCTTTTTCAATTGCTACTATTCTATGTGTAACAATCGAACCACTATCTTGAAAAGCTATAATATCATTTATTTGTAAACTAGATTTTGGAACTTCTTTTATAAAAATTGCATCATTTTTATTTATTGTTGGCTCCATACTTCTAGAAACAATTATAAATGGTTTATAACCAAAAATATCTGGTATTTCGTTCGGATTTATAAATGATTTTATAATTAATGAAAAATTAATAACAATTATAGGAATAATAATAATATATAAAAATATGCAAATTGTTTTCACAATTTTATGCACTTTTTTAGCTTCCTCTTCCACCTTATTAATTTTATACATGCTTATAAACTCCTTATCATCTGTTGATTATTCTTATTTTATCACAAGTATTTTTTTTATACAATAATGTAATGAAATTGTAATATTGTTTTTATCATTTTTCTGCTATAATAATAAGTAGTTATGAAAAATTTGGGAGGATATTATGCTATTTTATAATTTTGATTTACTTGACAATTTTGTAAAAAGTAATTTTATTGCTAATCTAAAAACTGAAAGAAATAGCATTATGCAATATATTGACTTATATCACAATAAAAAAATAAATTTATCTAGTATTACTACCAATATGATAGAAACCATTTCTCTTATTGATGAAGATAATTTATCAAATTTTAAACAAACGATTCAGGATTTAAAAACAGCTTTTGAAAATATTGAGATAATTGAAAATTTAGCTAATAATTTAGAAAAAGATTTAACATCAACAATTGCTTTATATGATAAAAGTCTAGAAAATAATGCAAATGAAATTAAAGCTAATTTAGTAGAATATAATAAACAAAAAGAACGCTTACTAACAAAAATTTTTGAATTTGAAAATACAAATACCATTGTTTTAAATTCTGCTATTCAAATTTCTTTGAATAGTCATAAAAAGAATAAAAAACCAGATTTTAAGGCCTTTGAAAATGACATACCTAAAATTGATGTTGAAGTTAACCCTGTTGATAATAATGTTTTGATTATTTCTGAGAAAGAACAAAAAGCATATTTGCCTTTTTACTATTCAGAAATTGAAAAAATATATAAAGATTCTAATAATCGCTATGCCACTTTGCAAGATGTGGTAAATGATTTATATATCATTCCATTAAGTAGATTTAAAAATTCTTCCCTTTCTAGATTGCGAGAATGTTTCCATCTAATTCGAGAAAAGGAAAATAGCTCTACTTATAAGGCATTAGATTTAGGATTAGAATTGATGTTTAACTATAAATTAAATCCAATTATTATTGCTGCATGCAGAAATTTAGATGAATTGGATATTTATTTAGATTGTTTGGAAACAAATCAGTTATATGATTTTAAATGTTTTGAAATTAAATTTGAAGTATTACCAAAAATTACTAACAAAAAATAATATTATTGTATCATTTTTTGCACACAATAACTTGTATGAATCAAATTTTATGTACAAAATTAGAAGAACAAGATATTCAGACCAGAAAAAAGAGAAACTGGTTTAAATTTCAATTCAGTATTTCAATGGTAATTATTACTATTTTAATTTGTTTTGGAATATTTTATTTTTATCGTTTGCAAGAAAAAGAGAAAATATCTAATGATTTGATTAGTAATTATAATATATACAGATTATATAACCATTCCAATAATACTAACAATGATGCATTACAAGATAATCCCAATGCTTTATTCGGAATTATTGAAATACCTAAAATTAATTTATATTACCCAGTATTTTCTAATTGTTCTGAAGAGCTTTTACGTATTGCTCCTTGTAAATTTTATGGTGAAACTCCAGATGTTAATGGAAATATTTGTATTGCTGGTCATAATTATGATAATTCTTTATTTTTTAGTAAATTGTCTACTCTGTCTGTGAATGATTTTATTTATATTTTTGATATAAATGATAATAAATATATTTACAAAGTTTTTGATGTTTACGAAGTTGAACCTTCTAACCTTTCTCCTATTTTTAATTATGAAGCGGATATGAAGATATTAACTCTTGTTACTTGTAACAATTTAAATTCTAATCGTATTATTGTAAAAGCAAAAATAGAGTAGAAGAAAATTTTAGTGTTACTGAATAATGGTTTCAAAGCGAGTGTGCCCTTGCAGGATAAGAATTTGAATGGAATGTCGAATGTGACTGGAGAAATTTTAGAAATTCTATGCAATTTTATGGAAATAGTTCACTATTGTGAAAGGGTGCCATAAAATAAATTAGAATTTCTTAAATTTCGTAACAAGCCGAGACATGTAATGAAAATCTTATCCTGCAAGGGCACACTCGCTTTGAAACCATTATTCAGTAACATTTTACCCTGCTATTGCTTCTTCAACATTCTCCATAGAAGTAATATTCCTCAACAATTGATTTACTTTGAAGGCATTTCTATGATATTGACCTACAATATGTATAATTCCTTCTTTCTTTTGTCTTTTTATTTGTTTTATTTCCACATCATAATCACTTAAATAATCCTCAATTTCTGCCAAAACCTCATCTTGTTTTCCACTTACCCTTATTTCTAATTCTAATATACTAAAATGGTCCAATTTGTCTGATATTTTGTAAGAATATGATAACACTAAATATACAATTAAAGTAGTTATAATTCCTCCTAAATAAAATCCAGCACCAATACTTAAACCAATACATGTAACAGATAATAGACCTGCAGCTGTTGTTAATCCTTTTACATTAAATCCATCTCTTAAAATTGTTCCTGCACCTATAAAACCTATACCTGATAGCAATTGTGCTGGTATTCTTGATGGGTCAATATTGTAAGTTGTTGACATATATTCGCCACATAGCATAATTAATACTGCACTGATTCCTACCAAAGCATGTGTTCTAAATCCTGCTGGTTTACTCCACGATGACCTTTCTAGTCCTATGATTCCAGATAAGACAAAACCTAGAACTAATTTTACTACTGCCTCAAACCAAAATGAATCAAATATTTGTGATATTATTTGCATTTTTTATCTTCCTTTCTTTATCTTCTTTGTATATACTATTCCATCTTATGTGTTTTTATTTTTCAACTAATTTTTCTAATTCTTTAATTTTATCTCTAAGCTCTGCTGCCTTTTCAAATTCCATTTGACTAGCATATTCTAACATCTCATCTGTCAATTTAGCAATTACATCTTTAATATCCTCATCTTTTTCCCATTTATATTCAACACTAATATCCTCAGCTGTTGTAATTGCAATATTATCACGTACAGATTTTTGAATTGTTTTTGGTGTAATACCATGTTTTTTATTATATTCTTCTTGTATTTTCCTTCTTCTATTTGTCTCAGAAATTGCTTTTTCCATACTTTCTGTTAATTCATCTGCATACATAATAACTGTTCCATTTGTATTCCTAGCAGCTCTACCAATTGTTTGGATTAATGACCTTTCAGAACGTAGGAAGCCTTCTTTGTCAGCATCTAAAATTGCTACCAAAGAAACTTCTGGTATGTCTAATCCTTCTCTTAATAAATTAATTCCTACTAGCACATCAAACTCTCCTAAACGAAGATTACGAATTATTTCCATTCTTTCTAATGCTTTAGTGTCTGAATGAATATAGGCTACTTTTATTTCTAAACTTTCTAGATATTTTGTTAAATCTTCTGCCATTTTTTTAGTTAATGTTGTTACTAAAACTCTTTCGTTCCTATCTGTTCGTATTCTTATTTGCTCTATCAAATCGTCAATTTGATTACTAACTGGCTTTACTTCAATTTTAGGATCTAACAAACCTGTTGGTCTTATAATTTGTTCTACTACATTTCCTTGTGATTTTTCTTTTTCATAGTCTGCTGGTGTTGCACTAACAAAAATAACTTGATTTAATCTTTCTTCAAATTCTTCAAATTTTAGTGGTCTATTGTCAAAAGCAGAAGGCAAACGAAAGCCATAATTTACAAGTGCTTCTTTCCTTGCCCTATCGCCATTATGCATAGCTTTTACCTGAGGAATGGTTGCGTGCGATTCGTCTATTAGCAAAAGAAAATCATCTGGGAAATAGTCAAATAATGTATATGGTGGTGTTCCTTCTGCCCTACCACTAATATGCCTAGAATAATTTTCAATTCCTGAACAAAATCCTGTTTCTTTCATCATTTCCATATCAAAATTTGTTCTCTCTTCAATTCTCTGAGCTTCAATCAATTTATTTTCTGCCTTAAAATATTTTATTCTTTCTTCTAATTCTTTTTCAATTGTTTGTATTGCTCTTTCCATTTTATCTTTTGTTGTAACATAATGGGAAGCGGGTGAAATCAAAATATGTTTTCTATTCCCTATTGGCTTTCCAGTTAGTGGATTAATTTGTGTTATTTTTTCAATCTCATCTCCCCAAAATTCCACCCTTACAGCAGTTTCTGATTGGTCAGAAGGATAGATTTCTACAATGTCCCCTTTTGCTCTAAAAGTTCCCCTTTGAAAGTCAATTTCATTTCTAGTATATTGCATATTAATTAATTTTTTCAAAACTTGGTCTCTAGATTTTTGCATTCCCTGCCTTAAAGATAACATCATTTCTTGATAATCAATTGGATCTCCCAAACCATAAATGCATGATACAGATGCTACAATTATAACATCTCTTGTTTCAAATAAAGAAAGCGTCGCTGAATGACGCAATTTGTCAATTTCATCATTTACGGAAGAGTCTTTTTCTATATAGGTATCTGATGATGGTATATAACTCTCCGGTTGATAATAATCATAATAGCTAACGAAGTACTCAACATCATTTTCTGGGAAAAACTCTTTGAATTCTGAGTATAATTGTCCAGCTAGTGTTTTATTATGTGCGAGTACTAGTGTTGGTCTTTGAACTTTTTCAATTATATTTGCCATTGTAAATGTTTTTCCGAGAACCTGTAACTCCTAGTAAAGTCTGGAATTTCTTGCCTTCTTTAATTCCATTTGATAAGTATTCTATTGCTTCTGGCTGGTCGCCAGTTGGTTTATAATTTGATACTAATTTGAACATTTTTCCTCCCTTTGTGACCGATAAAAACGACAACTATTAACCAAAAATTCGTGTAATTTGTTCGGTTTTTTTCCTTTTTTAGTAAACATAAATAGCAATTACACGAATTCGGTCACAAACTTTATATTTTTAAACTAAATAATCCTAAATAAAATTATTTAAAACTATTTAATATTTTAGCATTTTTTCATAAAAAACGCAAGGATAGATACCTTGCTATTATTAATCTTATTTTATTATACTGATAAATATTTATAATATTCTTGCATAATTATATCTGTTTTTACATCTGTGCAATCTGTGACCTTCTTTTATTGCTTTTTCTACTGCATTTCCTACTTCTTCTTCATTAAAATAACTTTGAGCTGTATCTATTAACCTATAACCAACTTTTATTGCATCTAGTACACATCTTTCGCAATCTTCTTTTGAAATTTGATATACACCAAAACCTAATTTTGGCATTTTTATAGTATTATTTAATGTTACATATTCCATTATAATTTCACTCCCATCAATTTAATAAATAGATGCTTTAGATGAATTAATAAGCCATTTACCATTTCTATTTATTAGGTTTATATTTTGTCTTAATCGGAAATAGGCTTTTCCTCCACCAAATACTGCTGCTTCAACATAACTATCTCCTATTAGATGAGATTTATCTTCCTTCATTTTCACATCTATATTTTCATGTATAGCAGAATAATAATTAAGTGTTCCATCTAATAAAGTAATATATATTTCTTTTATTATTTCTTCCATTTTTACACCCAATTTTCTATTTTTCCTTTTGCACTATTTACTGATCCACCTCTTATTGCTATGCTATCTTCTAAAACATTAGCTCCTTTGCAAACTTTCTTTACTTGTGATGGAATAGAACCTAATCCTGAGCCTTCGTGTGTAGTAAATACTCTAACTGTCTTTCCTGTGAAATCTAATTTTTCTAATTGTGTAATCATTTCTTGTGGCATTATTCCCCAATATACTGGTGCTCCTATACAAGTATTGTAATCTGCTGAATATCCTTCTACACCTTCTATTTTGAATAAGTCTGCTCCTGTTATATCTCTAATATACTCTGCAATAACCTCTGTATTTCCTTTTGTAATATATCCTACACTATAATTTTCATCTGCTCTTGAAAAGTAAATTACTAAACTTTTCTTATCTTTATAACTTTCTTTTTTTCCTCCAAATAAACTCATTTTTTAACCTCCTTAAATATTTTTACCCATTTCATAGGCTTGTTTTAAACTATCATCATATTTTGCATCTCCAGGATCAGTTAATCCTGTTCCATAGATAATTCCTTTTAATTCTACATTCTTAACACATCTTAAAAATCCATTAACTGTTTCAATAGCTCCATCTATACTTGCTTTTGATGTATCTGTACTAGAACCTATATGTAGGACTACTAAAAGCAAAAACATCTGCTTCAATTATTTTATCAAGAATATCGTTTAATTTGTCCTTCATAAAGCATTCCCCATGTACTTGACATTGTGAACATCCAACACATGGTGCTATTCTATTTTCTTTTAATGATATAAGTTCTACACTATTTCCACTTTCTTCTGCTCCTTCTTTAAATGCTTGTGCTAATAAACTCGAATTGCTTTGTTCTCTTAATGAGCTTGTTATTATTACAACTTTTTTCATATTATTTATGACCTCCAAATACTGGAACATTTATTGTATCTAGTAGATTATCTATTTTTTCTATTTCTTCTTGAGTTAAAACTACATTACCTGCTTCAAAATTTGATTCCATATTTTCTATTTTTCTACTACCAGGTATAGGTACAATAAATCCTTTTTTACATATCATCCAAAATAGTTTTTCATGATCTCTTGCTATCATAGAATATCTATTTTGAATTACTGTTACAGGACAAACTGCATTTGCTCTCCTTAAATATTCTTCATTGGTTTCAGAAATTATATCAGATAATATTTTCTTACTTTCTTTATAAAAATATTCTCCAGCTTGTGTTAAATTAAATTTTCTATTCTTTCTAACGATTAAATCATACCCTAATTCTTTTTCTAGTGCCTGTATTTGTTGTGATATAGCTGATTGTGAAATATAATTTTCTTCTGCTGCAATACTAAATGAATTATTATCTATTATTGAAACAAAATATTGCATCTGTCTTAATTCCATAAATATCAACCTCTTTCATATTAGTTTTGCTTATTATATCAAAAAAACTTGTAATTTATCAATATGATTAAAACTAAAGACAGATGTTTTTCAATCTGTCTTTTTGCTTTTTAATACCAATCATGCTTTTCGTTTCTATCCAATGAATTTATCTGATTCATTTCTTCATCTGTCAATTCAAATCCGTAAATATCAGTATTTTCTTTAATATGGTCTGGATTACTTGAACCAGGTATTACAACAACACCTTTTTGTAAATTCCATCTTAAAATAACTTGTGCTGATGATACATTATGATTTTCAGCAATTTTACTTATTGTTTCATTTCCTAATATCTCGCTTGTGTGTCCTCTGCCACCAAATGGATACCATCCCTGTACTACAATACCTTTACTTTGAATATATGGAATAACATC
>CANQTZ010000051.1 GCA_947626865.1 uncultured Clostridia bacterium | reverse complement strand
ATCCAGTTCTACCTCCTTCTTTTTTTCTTTTGATTTTTTCCATGGCTTTTAAATGGGATTATGTTGTGTTGTGAATATTATTATTCTTACCTATTATATACCACATCTTACTACTATTTTGCAATACTTTTTTCGACTTTTTTAATATTTTTTGCTGTTGTACATAATTTATTATGTATTTATCTTTAGTATATCTTATTATTTTACTTTTAGCAATAGTTTTTTCATTTTTAATATAATTGTAATATTCTTGTAACTTTCCTGTAATATAAAAAAGAACTAAACATCCTTCGACATCTAGTTCTTTTAATTTATTATATCTCCAACCTCTTCATAAATTTATCTTGTATTAATTTACCTAGCAACTTATTTTCCTGTTTTTCCAATTTTGGATCATCTTGCAAAATTCTACCTGCAACATTTTGAACTATTTTTAATATAGGCATATCTTCAAATAAATTAGCAATTTTAAATTCTGGTAAGCCATGTTGCATAGTTCCAAAAAAGTCGCCCGAACCTCTTAATTCTAAATCCTTTTCTGATATAACAAAGCCATCATTTGTATTGCACATTACTTTCATACGCTCTCTTACATTCTCGCCTTTTCCTTCATATTTCAAAATGCAATATGACTGATAATCTCCTCTGCCTACTCTACCTCTCAGCTGGTGTAATTGAGCAAGTCCAAATCTTTCTGCATTTTCAATTACCATTATGTTGCTATTTGGTACATCAACTCCAACTTCGATTACTGTTGTAGATATTAAAATATCTATATTTCCATTTTTAAATCTTTCCATTATTTCGTCTTTTTCTTTTGGTTTCATTTTCCCATGAATATACTCTACCCTATATTGTGGAAAGATTTCTTTTTGATACATTTCATATAATTTTTCTACAGATTTTAAGTCCAACTCTTCATTTTCTTCTACTAATGGGCAAACAATATAAGCCTGCCTTCCTTCTTTAATTTGTTTTTCAATAAAATTATTTACTCTTTCAGTCATACTTTTGCCAACTGCAAAAGTTTCTATTTTCTTTCTGTTTGGTGGTAACTCATCAATAATAGAAATATCTAAATCTCCATACAAAATAATAGCTAATGTCCTAGGTATTGGTGTTGCTGTCATAACTAATACATCTGGATTTTCCCCCTTTTGGGATATTTTTGTTCTTTGCTTTACTCCAAACCTGTGTTGTTCATCAGTTACTACTAATCCTAAATTTTTGAATTGCACATTTTCTTCGATGATTGCATGTGTTCCAATTAAAATATCTATTTCTCCATTTGCTAATCTTTCTAATAAGGCTTCTTTTTTCTTTTTAGAAAATCCTGAAATTAATAACTCACAGTTAATATTCAAATTTTTTAGCATCCTTTGGAAATTCTCTAAATGCTGGGTTGCAAGAATTGCAGTTGGTGCCATAATAGTTGCTTGATATCCACACTTTACTGCCTTGTATGCTGCACACATAGCAACTACAGTTTTTCCTGACCCTACATCTCCTTGTAATAATCTATTCATAGCAGTTGGAGCTTCCATATTAGTATCTATTTCTTCTAATACTTTTAATTGTGCTTTTGTTAATTTAAATGGTAACTGATTTATTACATCAGACATTTTTACTTCTTTGCTAAATGCAATTCCATTTTCGTCATTTTGATAACTATTTTTTAATGCTAAAAGTGCAAGTTGAGTAGATAATAATTCCTCAAAAACTAATCTTTTTCTGGCTATTTTAAAATCTTCAAATTCGTTTGGAAAGTGTATTAATTTTGTTGCTTGATTGATATTACTCAAATTATTTTCTTTTATTATATATTCTGGTAATGTTTCTTCCAAATTTCCATCTACTTCTTTTAGCCCTGCTTCGATAATCTTTCGCAAAACATTTTGTGATAATTGATATGTTAATGGATATATTGGAATAATTTTTCCAGTATTAAAATTCTTTCCATTTTCGTCAAATACAGGTGATATCATTGTTATTTTTCCAAACTGATTGTTTATCTTTCCATAAAACTTATATTTATGACCTATTTCGAATTTGTTTTTTAAATAACTTTGATTAAACCATATTATAGTAGCACTACCTGTTTCATCTCTAACTAATAGTTTTTGCATAGTTTTGCCATTTAAATGTACATCAGAAAGTCTGCCACAAGCAATTACTTCTATTAATACTTCTTCACCATTTATACATTCTGCTATATTTTTTGGTTTACTTCTATCTTCATAAGTTCTTGGATAATATGTAATCAAATCTTTTAACGTAAAAATTCCTAATTTATTAAGTAATTGTACTCTATTTGGTCCAACTCCTTTTACATATTTTACATCTTTATCTAAATCCATGTATTTCTCCTTAATTTGCTACCTTTAGCAATTTAAAATCTAATCCATCAGCACTAACTAATTTAAAATTAATTCCGCCATATTCACCTTCTACTGCATCTTTTATAGAACTGCTATGTAAATGACCATAATAACATCTTTTTATTTTATATTGTTGCATAACTTTTATAAAATCTGTAATTTCATTATTTTTTAGATTGTTATTAGTAATTGGAGGATAATGTAAGAATACAATAATTTCTTTTTCTTGTTTTTCATTTAATTTGATAGCTTCTTTTAGTGATAATTCTAATCTTGCAACTTCTCTATTTAGCAATTTTTGGTTATCTGCTTCTTCGTTTTGCCCCCATCCTCTTGTTCCTGCAATAATATAATTTTCGTATTCATAAGCTGTATTATAAATAAAATCAATACTTTCAAAATTGTTTTCTTTTATATATTTTCTCATACTTGTTAAAGTAGTCCACCAATAATCGTGATTACCTTTTAAAAGTATTTTTTTTCCTGATAATGAATTTAAATAAGAAAAATCTTCATAAGTGTCTTTTAAATAGGTAGACCATGAAAAATCACCTGGTAGAACTACTAGGTCATTTTCTTTTACTTTACTTTCCCAATCTTGTTTTATTTTTTGCTCATGCCCTTTCCAATTTTCGCCAAATATACTCATTGGCTTTTTCTCATGGAAGGATAAATGAAGGTCTCCTATTGTGTATATTGCCATTTTATTTCCTCATTTCTACTTTTTGCATGTACCCGCTTACTAAAAATGTCCAGTTAATTCGCCTTTTTAAGACTGTTCTAACTAGACATTTTTATTTAGTCATTTGTTCCAGTACCAGTTCCATCAAATGGTATGAATTTGTTTACTACGCTATCTGGTTGAATTTCTTCTGTTCTGAACATCTTGTAAGATGTGTTTATTTTGTTTTCTACTAATTGTTCTACTTCTTCTTGACTTGCATGTTCTGCTAATACTAATTCGCTGACTAATATTTGTTTTGCATTGCTCAGCATCTTCTTTTCGCCTGTAGATAAGCCTTTTTCTTTTTGTTTGAAACTTAAGTTTCTTACAACATCTGCTATTTCGTAAATATCTCCACTTTTCATTTTATCCATATTGTCTCTATAACGTTTATTCCAGTTTTTGTCCATTTCTGTTTCGTCTTTTCCTAATACATTTATTACTTCTTCTGCGGATGCTTTATCAATAATATTTCTTACACCTACTGTTTCTGCCTTTATTGTTGGAATCATTACTTTTACTTCTCCTGGCATTTTTAATATGTAATAAGATTGTTTTTCTCCTAATATATCTTTTTCTTCTATTGAAACAATTACGCCTGCTCCATGCATTGGATATACAACTTTATCGCCTACATTGAACATTATACGCCATCTCCTCTCAGCAACTTTTTTGGATTTTTTTACCACATCTATTATACTACAAAAAATGGTAAAAGTCAAAGCCTCTACCATTAATTTTTGTTTGTTATTTGCTCTCTATCCCTTTATTTTCTAAGGATAAAAATTTTTTTATTTTTTATTGGTAGAACCAAATCCTCCCATTCTTTGTCCACTAGCTTCATCATCTGAAACTACTAAATATTTCTGGAATATTGCTTGTCCTATTGCTTCGCCTTTTTTTATTGTAATGTCTTCTTCTTTTATATTATAAAAAGCAAACATTATATGTCCATCATTATCTGGATTACCATAATAATCTTTGTCTACTACTCCTACACTATTTGACAAAATAAGCCCTTTTTTCTTTGGATTAGAGCTTCTATTGTATAACAACATTACTTCGTCATCTTGCATATATGCTTTTAATCCTGTTTTTACTAATGTTGGATTCATTCCTTTTTTAAAACTTGGTATTACAGTGTCTTCTGCTGCTTCTATGTCATACCCTGCTGAATATTTTGTTTTTCTAATTGGTAAATTGATTTGTTTGTCTTCAAATCCTTTTGCTATTTCAAAGCCTCTTAATTTTTCCATTTTATATCATTCCTTTCCTTTCCTATTTTTTCACAAATTGATTTGTTTGTCAATATGTCACCTTTCATTTTTCGACAAAATATAATATATATAGGAGGCTCAATGATATAATGGAAAATTTAGATAGAACCTTAAATGACTTGCCCTTGTATCAAAAGGGCTATATAAAAAAATTAAATTGTACAGGAACTATTAGAAGAAGATTGTTAGATTTAGGATTTATCGAAGGAGCATGTATTATACCTACTTTAGTTAGCCCCTTAAATGACCCCAGAGCTTTTTCAATTTTAGGTACTTTAATTGCTATTAGAAAAGAAGATGCAAATGAGATTATAGTACATTTTTAATTGTAACTTTTCATTTTTTATTTCATACCATATATTATTAAACTTATAAATGGAGGTGCTTATGGGACTTACAAAATCCTCTATGGGAAGTCGTTTGCTTGTAAATGATTTTGACTTTTTGAAAAATAATTGTGATTATATGATTGCTTTAGCTGGTAATCCTAATGTTGGCAAATCTACTATTTTTAATAGTTTAACAGGAATGCATCAACATACTGGTAATTGGTCTGGAAAGACTGTTAGCAACGCTACTGGTAACTCTATTTATCAAGATGAAAATTATCTTTTTGTTGATATTCCTGGTACATACTCTATTATGTCTAATTCTGAGGAAGAAGAAATTGCAAGAGATTTTATTTGTTTTGGAAATCCTGATTGTACAATTATTGTTGTAGATGCTACATGTTTAGAAAGAAATTTGAATCTTGTTTTTCAAGCAATGGAAATTACTAATCGCCTTGTAATTTGTGTTAATTTATTAGATGAAGCTAAAAAGAAAAAAATTAAAATTGATTTAAATAAACTTTCTAAAGAGCTTGGTGTTCCAGTTGTTGGTACTATTGCTAGAAAAAAGAAATCTCTTAATATGTTGATGGATACTTTAAATAAAATTTGTCATAAAAAGCTTTTGCCAAAACCAAAACAAGTTACTTATCCTAAGATAGTAGAAGATGCAATTTCTAAACTGCAAAATGCTTTAGCTGATGAATTTGATATTAATCCTTACCTAATTCGTTGGATTAGCTTAAAAGTGATTGATGGTGATAGCAAAATTTTATATTCTATTGAAAATAATCTTGGTATTGATTTATTGGAAAATGAAGCTGTTCAGAAAGCCAGAAATGAAGCTTTAAATCTATTAAAAGAGCACGAAATTGATATAAATAATTGGAAGGATTGTATCGTTTCTACTATTATGCATAAGGCAGAAGATATTTGCAAAAAAGTTTGCACTTTTGAAAATAAAAATTATTCCAATAAAAGTCATAAAATAGATAAACTTCTCACCTCGAAAAAGACTGGTATTCCTATTATGCTTTTATTTTTAGGATTTATATTTTGGCTGACTATTGTTGGAAGTAATTATCCTTCACAAGCTTTATTTAGCTTTTTTGCTTATATTCAAGAAAAGTTATTTTGGCTTGCAAATATGCTAAATTGTCCCGAGTGGCTTTCTTCTTTGCTAATTTCTGGTGTTTACCAGACATTAACTTGGATTGTTGCAGTTATGCTCCCTCCTATGGCAATTTTCTTTCCTCTGTTTACTATTTTGGAGGATTTAGGTTATTTGCCTCGAATTGCTTTTATGATGGATGGATTCTTTAAAAAGTGCTGTTGCACACGGTAAACAGATGATTACCATGTGCATGGGAGTGACAACTTAGTATTTTTTATTATATTTATACTATTTTCTTGTACTATAATTTTATCAAGTAATT
Organism: uncultured Clostridia bacterium; assembly: GCA_947626865.1. Lineage (GTDB taxonomy): Bacteria > Bacillota > Clostridia > TANB77 > CAG-508 > CAG-269. The sequence goes on along the minus strand of CANQTZ010000051.1, from coordinate 5,302 downwards.
CATCTATATAAATTTCTAAATTTTCTTCTGTTATTTCTAATTCCTTCAAAATATTTTCTTTTAAAATTTGATTATATTTTTGTGTCATACCATTTTCTATTTTTTTATTTTCTATTCCTTTTAATTTTTCCTCTACTTGTCTTATTTTTTCTTTAATTTCTAACTCTTTTTGCTGTAAATCTTCTTTACTAAATATATCTTCTAAAGCCAAATTTAACAGTTTATCTTTCTTTATTTGTAATCTTTTTAATTCATCTTGTAACTCTGTTTCTTGCTTTATACTTTTTTCACGTTTTAAAAAACTACTATACAAATTAAGTAGTTCACTACATATTATTTCTTTATTTTTTACACAACTTTGAAAACTAACCAATATCTCATTATATACTTCTCGTTCTTGCAAACAACATAGACAACAATCTTTTCTACCAGTTTTATGAAAATCTCCACAATACCAATAAACTACATCTTCTTTATTCTTATAATGCCTTACCTTCCTTACAAATCCGCATTTGTGTTTTTCGCAATATAATTTACCCGACAATGAATATTTTGTTTGATGTTTTTGATACATTTTTGCAGATTTACTTCTACTTAATAATTTATTGTTTGCTTTTTCCCATAATTCTTCTGATACAATTGGTGGCACTTTTTCATAATCTTTATAAATTTTCCAGTCATTTGGATTATAAAAATTTCTTTTTTTGCTTCTATAGTCTACAACAGTTGATAAACCTCCTGTATAGTATCCTTTATATTTAGGATTTTTTATAATATTTTTTAATGTGTTTTGATGAATAGGATTTCCGATTTCGATTATAATAACCTTTTTTGGCTAATTTTATTGATAATTTTTTCAATCCTATTTTAGAATTATTGGCATATTCCTCAAAAATCATTTGAACACATGATGCTTCTTCTTTATTAATTACTAATTTTCCTTTTTCTTTTTGATAACCCCAAATATTATTTGTTCCTAATACTGTTCCTTTTTCAATCGCTCTTTTAAATCCAAATTTTGTCCTTTCTGATATTTTACGAATCTCGTCTTGTGCCATACTAGACATGATGGTAAGCCTTAGTTCTCCATCATTAGATGCTGTAATAATATTATCTGATAAAAAATATACACATACATCATATTCTAATAATTTTCTGGTATAGAATAAACTGTCTATTGTATCACGAGAAAATCTAGAAACTTCTTTTGCTATAATTAAATCAAATTTTTTTAGTTTGGCATCTTCTATCATCTGCATAAAGCTTTCTCTTTTTTTGGATGTTGTTCCGACTTATTCCTTCGTCTATATAACCTTGATGCAGAGTCCAATTTTCATTTTTTGTAATATAATTTTCAAAAAAATACACTTGATTTTCTAAGGAATTGATTTGTTCTTCTTTTTCTGTTGAAACTCTTGCATAATAAGATACTTTTAAAGGTAAATCAAATATTGTTTTTGCATGCAAAAATTCTTGTTTCATTTCATATATGGTCAAGATTTTTTCAGCTCCTTCCATATTAATTCATTAATTCTTTTAGAGGTATTTTCAAATAAATTTTTGTCAATTATATTTTTATTATATAATATTTTATTCACAACCGCTTCAATTTTAAGTTTAATATACTTTTCTTCCATAGATGTCACCCTTATAATAAGTATTAAAAAAGAGGTTGTACTATTACACCTCTATATCTTTTAATAATTTATTTACTTTTTCCGTAAAATTAGTAACAAATTGAAGAACATTATAATAAATCCATAAAGTATTTATATCATTAGATTTTTTCAATATATTAGGTTCAAACATAACACCAGTATTAAACTTAATATAAATATTATCATTTTTTATAACTATTTCAAATTCAATATCATATTTCTCATAAAATTCTAACAATTCTTCCATAATATCATGTGTTAAGATTTCCATAGCTAAAATATTTGAAGTAGAATATACATCAAAATATTTCTCAAATTCTTTACTATCCATTTTAATTTTTTGATGATTATTTGGTACTAAATACTGATTTTTCTCTATCCTTACTTCTTCTGATATTTGTTTATCTATTTTTGTAACAGAAAATATCCCATTGTATACAATGTTTATCAATTCTCCCTTATCATTCCTATTTTTCAAAGAAACATTACACATTTGTATTCCAGTTCCATCTGAATTATGTCCTTTTATATAATCATCTGTTGAAAAATCGTTGAATTGCTTTTCTTTAAAACTTGCATCTAAAAAACTATTTAATAATTCTTTTCCTTCCTGTTGATAATAATTCAAGCTAGGATTTATATGATGTACAAAATTTTTTATAATTTTGTCCTTGAAATCTTGTACATACATCGTATTATATTTTTTATAACTATGCATATAATACATACACATAGGTACAAATAACATTCCTATTATTCCCCATCTTCTTTTTGGCATTAAATTTAATTTTACTGATACTATTATGCTTAATATTAATGCTATTATAAATAATATAAAACAAATTATAATAGATTTTAGTAATTTTTTTCTCTTTTCTTCTAATCCTGTTGCATATTTGTGTTCCATTTTATTATATATCTCTTTAAATTCATTGCTTGTTGCTGTTTTTCGTATTTTAGTATAATTCATCTATTCCTCCATTTCAAAAAATTCTTTTCTTGTAAAGTTTAAAATTCTAGCTATTAAATTATTAGGAAAAATGCCGATTGTATTATTATATTTTTCTACTTCATGATTATAAATTCTTCTAGCTGCTTGTATTTGATTTTCCATTTTTGTTAAATTTTTCTGTAAATTAAGAAATTGTTCACTTGCCTTTAGATTTGGATAATTTTCTAATATAACCATAATTTTATTAACTTCTGTATCAAGTATTCCTGCCTTTGCTAGCTCCTTTTCTTTTACATATTCAGTTCGTAATTTTGTTATTTTTTCCAATATTTCTTCTTCATAATTTGTATATTCTTTTACACATTTTACTAAATTAGGTATTAAATCAAATCTTTGCATTAAATAAACATCTATAATCGATTTTGCATTTTTTACTGCATTTTCTTGCTTGATGACTTTATTATATACACTTAAAATATATATTATTAAAATTATAAAAATAATTAATATTACTAACAATTTATCCTCCAAATTTTATTATTTTTTATCTTGATTCATCAATTTGTTTGTTTTTCTTTATTGGTATTTCTTCCAAAACCTAAATTGTCTACCTTTTCTCCATTATCTAATTCTATTGCTTTTCTATTATTAATATCTCCACATTTTAAAAATCTTAAAAATGTGCTTTTTCCAGAACCTGATGCTCTCCAGATAACAAAATTGTGTCTCCACGTTTCATACTAAATTCTGGTACTTTTATGGTAGTTGAATAATTAATTTCACCTGTTTTGTAATCTTTTTTAGGATAGAACTTACCTGTAAAATTAGTTATTTTCATAGAATCAAATGGGTGCTTTACTCCTTCCAATGGATATACTTTTTCTTCCATTTGTTTCATTATTTCTTCTACTTTTTTACAAAGTTCTTTTAATTTCATTTCTTCTTCTTTGTTATTTATTGTCTTAGTAATAATATTTAAAAATAATCCAGCAAATCCTTTTGTATATTGCAAACTTGCCAAAGCCAAAGCTAAAGATTTTCCATCTATCTTTCCATTTTCTTTGATTTGTATTTTTTCATTTATATACATACCTGATACTAGAGCAGTTGCTAAATCTATAATTGTATCAAAAGATAATTCTTTATTTTTTATTTTGGTATCTAATTCCTTTTCTTCTAATACTAGACTTTCTATATTTTGACTTTCACTTTCGGTCGCCCTATTACTAATTTGCTCATTTTCTAACAAATCGTATTCCATTCCCATCCTTTGATCAATTAATCTATCTTGTTTTTTTATATCTTCTTGATTTAGCACACCTTTTAATAATCTTAATCCTCCTATAGCTACAACTGTAATTGGAATTAATTGAGATGTTCTGCTATCTTGGTTATCCTCTTTACTACCTTTTAATACTGCTCCAATTGAAGAGATTGATGCTAACCCTAAACTTAAATAATTATTTAATTTATTAAATCTTACTCTATCTAATTTTGCTTCATAATCGCCTAAAATATTTAATACTTCTTGTGGTGTCATAGTAGTATCAAATGTTACTTCCCTTTGTTTTCCATTTATATTTTCTCTTCTTGTTTCTTGTTTTATTAATACTCCATCTCTAGCTGCCTGTGTAATTTTTGAATAATCTAATAATGATTCTATCTCCTTTTTTATTTTATATGTATCTTCTGCATCATTTGCCAATGTCCTTACTAAACGCTCTATTAAATCTCTATAAACAAAAATACATTTATGGATTTTACTTACATCTTGCTCTCCCATTGCAAGTTTTTGCCTGTCTTCTGAAAACCCCGATGTTACCATTCCTTTTAAAAGGAATAGTCCATTACTTAAATTTTTTCTATCAGAAGTTGATAATTTTCCAAAGGAATTTTTGCTTGCTTTTCTTTTTTTCTTAGTATTTTTTCCTTTTGAATTTTTTATTTTCTGTGATGCTATTTTAAATAATTCTCCATTTGGAGTTCTGTATTTTTTTGACATATAAAACCCCATTCCTTTCTTGCTTTATTAAAAGGCACTCATAGAAACGAAAACTTACATTCTTTCAAACTATTACCTTTTAATATTATAGCAAAAATTTATTTACTTTTCAACCAAACTTTTAAGGAAGAGCAATTTACAGACTTTCCCTTTTCGTTACTAGATAATGGTTTCAAAGCGTGTGTGCCCTTGCAGTATAAGAATTTGAATGGAATGTCGAATGTGACTGGAGAAATTTTAGAAATTCTATGCAATTTTATGGAAATAGTTCACGTACGTAGAAAGGATGCCATAAAATAAATTAGAATTTCTTAAATTTCGTAATAAGCCGAGACATGTAATGAAAATCTTATACTGCAAGAGCACACACGCTTTGAAGCCATTATTTAGTACCCCCCTTTTGTACGAAAAAATAAAAAAGCTATTGACATTTTCCAAAAAATGTATTATTATAACAACATATTATTTTTTTAATCAAAATAATTAACTTTCAAAGTACAGTCTGTACACAAAAAATCCAAAATTTAGAAAAAGAGAGAAAAAAGCAAAAAACAAGAAAAAAACTAAAGAATAATCGCAAATTTACTATAAAATAAAGATTGCTATATAAATTAAACAAATATATAATATAAAGGAGGAATTTAATGGAATATTTTTCTATCAAAAATTATTATCAATATTACAAAGAAA
>CANQTZ010000050.1 GCA_947626865.1 uncultured Clostridia bacterium | reverse complement strand
TTTTGATTGTTTTTATTCTATATCTTTTTATTTATTTTTCCTTACTTTTTATTATTTGAGGGTAAATTGCTGCAAATTATTTTAAAAAAAGTTCTTTTATTTTCGTGTCTATTACATCCAAAGTATTATTTGAAACTCTTAAATTAGAAAGAATATCAGAAGATGTTTTTGGGTCATATATTCTTTGCTTGCTAATTGTAGTAATTTGAGATATTAAGGCAATACTTCCTTTTTTCATTTTTGCAATTTCTTTTTCCACCTTTTTAATATATTTAAAATCTGTGTTAAATTGTTCAACCTTTTCAGCAGGTAATTTCCAAATATTTTCATATTCCTTTGATAATTTTTGAGACATACCGTCACATATCTTTTTTAAATTTAAGTAAATTTCATTTCCTAAATTAAGTGTAGAACTATTATATTTTTTATTCTCTTTTATAGATGTTAATGGAATCACCGTTAGAGTACCTGAAGATAAAACGTTTATATTTTTTCAAAAGTCTAGGATTAAATGTTTCTTCAGCTAAATTATATTTTGCAAAATCTTCAAACCAAAACGAAAGTAGATTAGCTTTTTTTAGATTATTATTATCTATATGATAAGTTAATAAGACTAGATTTATTATACCAAACATTAGTTTTAAATACAATAGATATTGATAAATAATTGAAAATATTTTTATTTTTTGTTAAAATAAAGACAATGAGATTGATATTTGTATTAATTTAAATATTAATACTAATGAGGTAATGGCAACAACCTTTGATATAAGAATGAAAGAGCCTAATAGAGAACCTATTATGAATATAGCAGAAGTTCATACACTAGAACATTTAGGAGCAACATTTTTAAGAAATCATCCTGTTTATAAAAAAGAAACTATATATTTTGGATTAATGGGATGTAGAACAGGTTTTTATGTTATATTTAAAGGAAATTTTATGAAGAAGTACTTTGTAATTTAAAAGAAGAAAACTTGATATATCCAGTATTTTTATAGAAAGGAGCAATAGGAATGAACAGATTAGAAAATTTTGAAGAATTAAGGTCAACAATGATTAATCCTTTAGATAATCCTGATTTTTACGCTTTACTATTAGGTGATGATAGATATGAAGGAATGATATCAGATACAGGTGGCTTTTCAATGTGTCATAATTATGAACTAGGCAATACAACTCACAAAAATTATTATGATTTATTAAATGTAGCAATACAGCAATATTTACAAAATTTAGATTATCCAGAATATATAAAACGTCATCCTAATGCTACTCAACTGTCGTATCAAAAAATGAGAAGAGTTTTATCAAATGTATTAGAATCACCAGATAAATTATATAATTTTATTAAAAAAAATGCAAAAAACGCAGAACGAATTTTAGGAATAGGAAAAAATATGGATGAAAATAATGGAACATTGTACAGTGTGGGATGGTTTTATTTTAAAAGCCATCATTTAAATCCAAATTTAAGTAATAATCCTATTAGGAGTAATAACGTTAAACATAGATTATATTTAACAGTTGATACAAATGAAAGAGCTGAAATAGCAAATAAAATCATTGAAAAATGCAATCAAAAAGGTATTCCATATAATTTTAAGGTACATATAAATTTTAAGAAAAGAAAGGAAAATCAACAATCTGATACAATAGTTATTTATTTGGCAGATGAAGAACAAGTAGTTGAATATGTGAACTTTATTAATGAGATTATTGAAGAAAATAAGGAATTGAGTAAGCATATTCATAAGCCATCTCCACACTTAGGGATAGTTAATGATTATATTGGATATGGATTTGAGCCACAATTAGAGACTGGAAAAACATCTTATTCTAAATTATTAAAGGAAGCAGTTGATAGTATTTCAACCACAAAGATAGCAATAAATATACTTCAATCTTTGGTTAATCCTAAAATTAGAAAAGTATATGATCGTTATACTCCAGAAGGTTTGAAATATTATAAACCAAATGAATGGAAAGAAATGCAATTAGCACCAATAGAAAAATATCAAGAATTAATTGACTTACTAAAAAAGAGTGAAAAGACACCAGAAGAATATGAAGAATTAAGAAAATACTTTTCTGGATATTTTAAAAGAGAAAATATGAATTTAGATGAAATAAAAGAGCTAAGACGACAGATTTCAAAAAATTTAGTAAAAAAATATCCTCAACTTCCAGAAAATAATATGTTTGATATCAATGTAGATAATACTCTATATCAAGTATCTTTAGAAGAGCAACTACCAGAAATAGATAGCACGGTAACACCTGAAGAAAGAAAAAGAGCACTGGAAACATTAAATCTTATGAGTAAAGATAAAACAATAGATAATAATTATCTAAATAAAGGTTAAAAGTGGAGTAAGATGTAATTGCATCTTACTCCACTCTGTTCAGGCAAATTTTTATGCCATTTTTAAACGGACAATAGCGTTGGGTTCTCGAATGGATTGAACAGAATAAGTGGTATAATCTGCCTCATCTTCATAAAAGACATACCATCCTGTACCATAGAAACTATCATATATAATTCTTCTTTCAGGATAGTCTTCTGTGGCTTCCCAAATTAGCTCCTTACTACCAAATCCGTACTTTTTTACGATTACACCATCACTTTGTTTCAAATTATTAGTAACAGTTTCATCTAAAAAAATCCATGAATTCTTAATCCATTCCCATTCTTCCATTTCAGTCAAGAAATCTAATGCACACTTGCCTGCAGGCACGAATAAATCTTCTACTTTCATAAAGTCTCCTTCTTTAAATTGATGTTAATGCCATAAGTTACCAATACGAGCTATTGTGCTCATATTTGAATTATATAGTGTTTTATGTAAAAAGTCAATTCATGACCCTGATATAATTTTTTTATTTGTTGCAATATTATGTAAAATATGGCAAAATAATAGGGATTGTTCCTAAAAATGAATGGTATGAGGAATTTATTTTTTTATTAACCTAATTGTATTTAGAATAGATGGAATTGTAATTATTACAAGTAAAACAATTAAAATCAAATCAAAATCTAAATTTGATACACCATATTGTAATTCATATTTGTAATCGTAGATAGTACTTGGAATGAACAATATTATAATTCCTATCTTAATTAAACTGCTTATACAAGAATATATTAATCCTTTTTTTATTTTACCAACTGTTATTAAAAAATCTAATACAATGATAATTAATGCAAAAACAGAAGGTATTATAAAGATAACTCCTAATTGTCCCCAGCCATCTGCCTCGATACTTTGTAAGCTAAGTTTTAATCCTAATAATGATAAAATAAATCCTAATGCACTACATATAATTGATATTACTTTTTGTATCTTAATTAATTTCATATATAGACCTCTCTTCCTCAACTTATACACCAAATATATTTTAACATATTAATATTTTTTGTCAACCCGTTCCAAAAAGCATAAAAACATAGTATAATATTTTTGAAAGAATATAGATAATTATAAAAAGTAGAAATATAGGAGGATATTTTCAATGAAACTTATACAAACATTTAATGAAAAGGAAAAAGAAATATATAGGATTGCATGTGCTCAAAAAGTTGATTATAAAAAATAGATTGGTTACTGAAAAATGGAGCTAGTGCAAATGCTACTGAAATTTCACAATATGAAAATGAAGAATTAGATTGTGAATTGCTTCTTGTACAATGTTGGCTTGATGCTAGTTTAAAGTTTGATGAAAATGGAAATTCAATCTTACCAGATAAAGACTTTAATTTGAAATTATTAAAAATTTTTATTGATAATGGGTTAGATGTTGATAAGTATATAAATAATATTTTAGGTGATATCCAATTTACTTATGACAGAGAAAATTTTATTCCAATGGTTCAACTTTTATTAGAAAATTTAAAATCAAAAAAATCTATTAATTTAGAAAAAGCCTTAGATGGAATAGGAACAGAAGAGAGTTATTATAATTGTTGTACAGTAGACCATGAATATGCAAACATTCTGTCTACTATGTATGAGATGATTGAGAAGTATGTAGAAAGAAATGATAATCCTAAAAAGTATGCAATTTTTAATGAAATTTTTGAACAAGAAATAATAAGCATAAATTTATACTATGATGATTTAAAAATAGATAATTCTAACAAGTTTATTGCAGATAATGTTGATATTTTTATTAAATGTGAAAAAGATAAACTAGATATATTGAATAAATATATTTTTATCAACAATAATAAAGAAGTTAGTAAATATGAAAAATTAGATAAAAATAGTTATTTTGAGAAGAAATTAAAAGAGAAACTTATAGGACAAAAAATTATTGATATCAAATTAAAAAATAAAATAAAAGATTTAGCACCAAAAACTCATGCAAATATAACCGTAATAGAAATAACTTTGTCAAATCAATGTAAATTCATAATAGATATGGATGAATCTGTTTCTTTTATGAGATTAAGAATAGTAGAATAGCAAAAAAGGTGGAAATATAAAGATAATAATGCTATAACCTGTCCCAAAAAGCACATAGATGTATCGTTAGTGCCTGTCCCAAATGGCACATTGATGTGTCATTTGGGACAGGCACTAACGATACATCTATGTGCTTTTTGGGACAGGTATTAATGATACTAAGGTTTTAAAACTACTTTTATGCAATTGTCTTCTTTTGCATCAAATATTTCGTAAGCATGTCTTCCCTTTTCTAAAGGCAATGTATGTGTTATTATGTCTGTTGCATCAATTTCGCCTTTTTTTATCATTTCTAATATTGGTTCTACATATCTTGTGGCTGGGCATTGTCCCATTTTTAGGGTGATGTTTCTGGTGAACATGTTGCCTAGTGGAAAGTTGTTGTATTTTGTTCCATATACTCCGACAAGTGCAATGTGACCGGCATTTTCTAACTGCTTGGGATGCTATTTCAATAGCTGATTTGGATCCTCCTTGTAGTTTTAGCGCTGTTTCTACTTTTTCCATTACTGACATTTTTCCATCTACTCCTACACAATCTATTACGCAGTCTGCTCCTCCATGTGTCATTTCCTTGATATATGCTCCTGTTTCATCATACTCCTCAAAGTTTAATATTTCAGCTCCATAGCTTTTGGCATGTTGTAGCCTATACCCTACTCTATCTACTGCAATGACTCTTGAGGCTTCCTTTAACATACACCATTTTATTGTAAGGAGTCCTACTGGACCACATCCAAGTACTACAACTGTGTCTCCTTTTTTTACATTTGCTATTTCTGTTCCCCAAAGTGATGTTGGTAAAATATCTGTTAAAAATAGAACTTGTTCATCTTTTAATTCTTCTGGTATTACCTTTGGTCCAACATTTGCATGTGGTACTCTAATATATTCTGCTTGACCTCCTGCATAATCTCCATAAGATTTACTGTATCCTAATAAGCCTCCTGCTTCACCATATTTGTTGGTATTATCACATTGACTATACTCTTGATGTTCACAAAAGAAACAATGCCCACAGGCTACTGGAAATGGTATAATAACTCTATCTCCTTTTTTTATATTTTTTACATCTTTTCCCACTTCTTCTACTATTCCCATTGTTTCATGACCTAACACATATCCGTCATACATTCCTTTTACTAAACCATGTACTAAATGTAAGTCTGAACCACAAATGGCTGTTGATGTTACTTTTACGATGATATCATCATCTTTTTCAATTTTTGGATCTTTTACTTCTCTACAATCCACCTTCTGAATTCCATCATAAACAATAGCTTTCATGTATACCTCCATTTTTTTGTTTTAGAGATATTATTTGCATTTATTCTATTGATTATTCAAATATAAATTATATTTCAATTTATTTAAATTAATTTTCATTAAAATCATTTATCAAGTAACAACATTTTCACTAAAATTTCATATAATTTTCTAGGTGATGTAATTATGAATATTGTTCCTACTAATGTTCCTTACAATTCGCATATTCTTAGGCAAAATTTAGCTATGTTAATAAGAACTTATCCTTTTTTGAATGTGCAAATAGTTGGAAATAGTGTTTTGGGAAAGCCAATTTATGTACTTAAATTAGGTCGTGGTGCAAAACAAGTTTTTTATTCCGCTTCTATTCATGCTAATGAATTTATTACTACTTCTATTTTGATGAAGTTTGTGGAAGATTATTGCATAGCCTATACAAGACTTGCTACTCTCTATGGTTACCCTATTAAAAATATTTTTAATTCTACTTCTATTTATATTATGCCTATGGTAAATCCAGATGGTGTTGATTTAGTTACTGGAAATCTTGCTGTTAGCTCACCTAGCTATCAAAAAGCACTACATATTGCAAATCAATTTCCTGATATTCCTTTTCCTGATGGTTGGAAAGCAAATTTGAATGGTGAAAATTTTATGAACTTCCACCTTTAATTTAAACTTAAATATAGAGCAGAATTTTTTACTTTTCTGCTCTATTTTTATTATTTATTATTTTCTATACTTTTTTACTGCAACTATTCCAGCTATTGTAGCTATTGCAACTATTGCAATTGAAAAATATATTAATTCTATATTAGATGAACCTGTTTTTGGTGTATTATCCATTACTTGTGTTTCTTCTGGTTCTGTATTTAATGGTTCATCTATCTTTGGATCATCTGGAGTTACTTCTTGTGGAGTTTCTATTTTAGTAAATTTAGAAGTTAAAATCGTTTCTTCATTAATTGGTTCTGTTTCTTTTACTTCTATATCTTGTCCATCAACATTTTTAAAAAAGCCATCAAAAGTATATCCTTCTTTAACTTTTAATTTGTCTAATATTGTTTTGTCAGACTCAGGTAAACTACTTAAACTTTCGCCTTTTAACATTGTAAATATTTTTCCATCTACTGTAACTTTTATAATTTTATTAGCATTTGCTTCATTCTCTGGAGTAGTATTTAATACAGCACCCTCTGGGTTTATCCTAATAGTAACATTTAAAGTTTTAAGAGTTGGTTGTAATGCGTCATCTTTATTTTTCCAATTAAAAGTATATTTATAAGCATCCCAAGTTTTGTCATGACTAGCAAGTATATTTTCATCTATTAAAACCCAAAAAGAACAATCTCTACCTTCTCTTGTATCTAATACTTCACTAAATGATCCACTAGAATTTTTTCCGTCTGACCACGTTGATGTATCAAGATTAGCATTATCTGGTGCAGTTACTTTAAATCCCAACCACCAACCATTTTTTCCTCTTTCTGTTCCATTATCATCGTGTTTTACCCATTTAAGTTCGTTAATTTCTGTTTTTGTAAATGTAATAATCATATTACCATTTTCATCATCTGTAATTGTCGGACTTCCTGTTAATGAGCTTACAGTTCCATAAATAGTTGCATCACTTGTAGCAGCATTTACAGGGCTTATCATTATGCTCGATATACATAAAGCAAGAATTAAAGCTACATATAAAATTTTCTTTTTCATAGAAATTTTTCCCCTTTCAAAAATTTAATAATATTTTTTTATATTATTATCTTTCACATTTTAAAAAAAATTATTCTACATTTTTGAAATTTGAATAATAATCTTGCTTTATATTCATCTTTTTTTAAAATTTAATTATTTTTTCCCAAGTTAGAAATTCTTTTCCAAAATGTCCATAATTTGTTGTTTTTTTATAAATTGGCTTTTGTAAATCTAAATAATCAATAATTCCTCTTGGAGTTAAATCAAATTTATTATTTACTTTTCTTACAATTTCATCTTCTGGAATTGTATTTGTACCATAAGTGTTAATATATATAGATACTGGTCTAGCAACTCCTATGCTATAGGCTAACTGTATCTCGCATTTTCTAGCATATCCATTGGCTACAATATTTTTGGCGATAAACCTTGCCATATAAGAAGCTGACCTATCTACCTTTGTTGGATCTTTCCCTGAAAATGCTCCTCCTCCATGCCTTGCATATCCTCCATAAGTATCAACTATTATTTTTCTTCCTGTTAATCCACTATCGCCTAATGGTCCTCCTATTACAAATCTTCCTGTTGGATTTATAAAATATCTAGTATTATTATCTAGCAATGCTTTTGGTATTGTAGTTTCTATAACTTTTTCAATAATATCTTTTTTTAGATTTTCTAAATTAGCTTGTTGCAAATGTTGTGTAGATATAACAATTGTGTCTATTCTTATTGGCTTTTCATCTTCGTATTCTACTGTAACTTGAACTTTTCCATCTGGTCTTAAATAGTCTATTATTTTTTCTTTTCTTACTTGTGTTAATCTTCTTGCTAATTTATGAGCTAAAGAAATTGGAAGTGGCATTAATTCTTCTGTTTCATCACATGCATATCCAAACATTAACCCTTGATCTCCTGCTCCTTCTGATTCGATTTTTTCACCTTCTCTATTTTCTAGTGATTTATCTACTCCTTGTGCAATATCTGGGGATTGCTTAGATATATTTATTCTTATATTACAAGTTTTATAATCTATGTCTAATTCACTATTATCGTATCCTACTTCTTTTATTGTATCCCTTACGACTTGCTCGATATCAATATTAGCTTTTGAAGATATTTCTCCTGTTATAAAAATTTCTCCTTTTCCTGCAATGGTTTCACAGCCTACTCTTGCATTTTTGTCTTCTTTTAAATAGCTATCTAAAATGCTATCTGATATGTAATCACATAGTTTATCTGGATGTCCTTCTGTGACACTTTCTGAAGTAAATAACATTTTCATTTTTCATCAATCCTTTCACGTTATTATAATCATTTATTGCAATTATGTATTATTCCTACCTTATTTAAATTCTTTTATTATTCCATTTTTCATATCAGCAATATTGTATATATGTTCCATATTATCAAATGTTTCTTTTAAGTTATTTCTAGCTGAAATCCACCCCATTCCATCTGTAAACCAAACAAATTCAAATCCTACAACTTTTTTCGATTCTTCTGCTAACATTTTATAACTTCTAGCAGTTTCATTTAATTTTGAGCCACCTGAAGTATAGAAATTAGTTTCAATTCCATAAATACATTTATTTGTTTTTATAACAAAATCAAATCGTTTAGTGGCTTGATTTTTATTGCTAATAAAAGACATATCCAATTTCCATTTTCTTTCTATATCTTGCAGATACATTTCTTTAAAATATGTTTCATCTTTCTTAAATCCTGCTTTTTGAATAAATCTTTCAACTACATTTTCCATCAAATGCCCACCACGATTTTTTCTAGCATTTGAATTTAAACCACACTCAACACCTAAAACATAATCATATAAATTATTTACTAAATGCTTTTGCAATAAATTAAATAAGCCCGTTTCTTTCATAAATATCTTATATTGCGAAACATTATAATTCATTTTCTTAAAATTGTATTCAAATTTATTTCCATCATCATCTAAAACAATTATTTCTGATTGCCTTACTGCTAATAATGTTGGAATACATTTTAAAACTTCTGGATATTTATGTACTAAATTTTCAAAATCTTTTTCTATATTTTCGCTTCCAATTAAAGAATTCATCATATTTAATTCTACTTTATGGATTTCTGCATTTTTATATATTGTTTCAAAATCTATATAATATTTATAATTAGATATACTGTCTGTGAATGTTAATAACCATTCTGCAAAATTTCTTTTCATATCCATTTACTCCTTTATTTCATAATATCTTCTGATAGACAAATCTAAATATTCTTTTGAATTATCAATTCCTATGTAATTTCTATTTAATTTATTTGCTGCAATTCCTGTGGTACTACTGCCACAAAATGGATCTAAAATTAAATCATTTTCCTTTGTAGATGCTAAAATGACTTTTTCTAAAATTTCTAATGGTTTTTGTGTTGGATGCTTTCCTTGTTTCTTTTCAGATGGTTTAGTCAATGAAGTTGTCCAAACATCTTTCATCTGTTTATTATTATTTAGCTTTTTCATAACATCATAGTTAAAAGTATATTTAAAATGTTTAAAATCTTTTCTAGCCCATAAAATTGTTTCTGTAGAATGTGTAAATGTTTTGCAAGCTAAATTAGGTGGCGGATTAGTCTTTTGCCAAGTAATATTATTTATAATTTTAAAACCTTCCTCCTCTAGCGCCATTCCTATTGAATATATATTATGCAATGTTCCGACTTACCCATATAGTACCTTCATCTTTTAAAATTTTATAACATTCACGAATCCACTTTCTATTAAACTTATGTTTTTCATATATATCTAAAGTTTTATCCCAATCTCCTTTATTTACACTTACCATTTTTCCACCACTACAAGTTACTCCATTATTAGATAAAAAATATGGTGGATCTGCAAATATCATATCAAAAGTTTTTTCTTTGAATCTTTTTAATACATCAAAAGTATCATCATTAATTAACTTAAAACTACTTTCTTCAAAATAAAACCTTCCTGAATACATTTATTTATCTCCTCATAGTTTGTAATTAATAATTCTGAAATTTCTCCCCTTCCATTTGGATTTGAATTTATCATTCTCTTTGCAGAAACTTCATTTATATTAAATCCTTTGTATATTTCTTCAAAAAAATTATCTTTTTTATTTGTATTTTTAGGATTAGAGTTAGATAGCATTAATTTTGCTTCTTTTTTGTCTAATTTCTTAAAAAATTCTGCTAGTTCTTTTTGATTTTCATCACTAAAATCTTCTTTCGTATAAGATGTAAATCCAGAAGTTATTGATAATGGTCGATATGGTGGATCAAAATACACAAATGTATTATTATCAATGTATTTTTCACTTTTACTATAATCTCCATATTGAAAGTTTACATTTTTTATTAGTAACGACAATCTTGTTAAATTGTTTGTATCGCATATGCAAGGATTTTTATATTTACCACAAGGTACATTGAACTCTCCATTTTTATTAACTCTATATAAACCATTAAAACAAGTTCTATTTAAAAATATAAATTCTCCTGCTCTTTTTACATTTAACTCATCCTCATTTATTTTATAAGAATTATACCCTTTTCGTATATTATAAAAATATACTTGTTTATCTTCATTTTCTAGTTCTAAAAAAGCTTTCTCCTTTATTTCTAATTCTTTTATAAGTTCTTCTACATTTTCTTTTATAACATTATAACAATTTATTAAGTCTTTATTTATATCAAAAGCATATGCTTCTTTTACATTATAATTTTGTAATATATTTATTAAAACTGCACCACCTCCAACAAATGGCTCTACATATTTATTTATAATATTATTTTCTAATTCAACTGGATAAAATTTTTTTAATTGAGGTATTAAACTTCCTTTTCCACCTGCCCATTTTACAAAAGGTTTTATACTTTCCATTTTTTCACCGACTTCTTTATGATAATATTTTATTTTTATATAGTTATATCAAACATTTGTTTATTTGTCAACTAATTTTTACAAATTTATTCATTTATTGTTACTATATAATGGTTTTTAATAAAAAAGATGGGCTATCCTTGCACAGGAAGGTTCATCTTAATTAAATGCAAAT